>JAKFXW010000177.1 GCA_021731185.1 Gallionellaceae bacterium | reverse complement strand
CTGTTACCCCTGCGAATTTACTGCGCCAGGAAATACTTGATCTACACGCCTACCCTGTGCCAAATAGTATCGGGATGGTAAAGTTGGATGCAATGGAAAACCCCTATTCATTGCCGCTGCCATTGCGCGAGGAGATCGCCCGTTTGGTCGCTGATGAGCCGCTTAACCGTTACCCCGATGCCGCCGCCCACGCGCTTAAAGCCAGCATTCGGGAGGTAATTAACTTGCCTCCTGAAAATTCATCCTCAGCGATGCAGATTTTACTGGGAAATGGATCAGACGAAATCATTCAGTTGCTGGCTATGGCGACAGCCAAACCCGGCGCAATTTTGATGAGTGTAGAGCCGTCGTTTGTGATGTATAAAATGATCGCGGCTTTCACCGGAATGCAATATATAGGCGTGCCATTGAATGCGGATTTCACGCTGAATTTAGCAGCGGTGCTGGAGGCGATCAGGCGACATCAACCCGCGCTGATATTTCTGGCCTATCCGAATAACCCGAGCGGCAATTTATTTGATGCAACGGCCATTAAAAAAATTATTGCAGCCGCGCCAGGTTTGGTGGTGGTGGATGAAGCCTATTATGCCTTTACCAGTGCCAGCTTTATTCCTATGCTGACGCAATTTTCAAACTTGCTGGTGATGCGTACTTTTTCCAAATTGGGCATGGCAGGGTTACGTTTGGGATTTTTGGTGGGCAGCGCAGCATGGTTAGCGCAGTTGGAAAAGCTGCGCTTGCCGTATAATGTCGGCGTTTTAACGCAGCAGGTTGCATTAAAATTATTGCACCATCACGACGTACTGTTGCAACAAGCAGAACAAATTAAAATGGATCGGGCGCATCTGCTCCAGCAGTTGCAATCCCTCGAAAATGTGCAGCCATTTGCCAGTGATGCAAATTTTATTTTGTTTCGCACGCCGCACGCCAGCAATATTTTTGAAGGCTTAAAACAGCGCGGTGTGCTCATCAAAAATCTAAGCACAGGTCACCCACTGCTGGTAAATTGTTTGCGCGTGACGGTAGGAACGCCACAGGAAAACGAACGTTTTGTAGTAGCATTACGGGAATGTTTGCAGGCTCAATTAAAGTGAGTAGTTAATTCTAGGAATATGAAAATGCGTAGTGCGCAAATAACCAGAAATACCTTGGAAACTCAGATCAGTGTCAAACTGGTTCTGGACGGCACGGGCATCGCCAGGTTTGAGACAGGCCTGCCTTTCCTTGACCACATGCTGGATCAAATTGCGCGGCACGGCATGATCAATCTGGATATTGTCGCCAAAGGCGATTTGCATATCGACGCGCATCACACTGTCGAAGATATAGGCATTGCACTGGGTCAGGCTTTTAATCAGGCCATCGGCGATAAAAAAGGGCTGCGTCGTTATGGTCACGCCTATGTGCCGCTGGACGAAGCATTGTCACGCGCTGTACTGGATATTTCCGGCAGGCCGGGTCTGGTATTTAACGTAAATTTTGTGCGCTCCAGCATCGGTGAGTTTGATGTGGATTTATTCCACGAATTTTTTCAGGGCTTTGTGAATCACGCTTTAGTCACGCTGCATATTGATAATTTAGCTGGCAATAACGCGCATCATCAAGCTGAAACCATATTCAAGGCGTTTGGCCGTGCGCTGCGTATGGCACTTGAACCCGATTCTCGTATGGCGGGTATTGTTCCTTCGACCAAGGGTACTCTGTAAAATCTCCCACGCAATTAATACCAAAATACAGGCATGGGGCATCTCAAAACTCAAAATAAGACTAAGGAACCTCTGATTAAGTTCTCCATGAACCGCGTTGCTGGCAAAATCGCGATGATCGCCAGGCGCGCACACAAAATGTTGACGCAGTACAGAAGTGCTATATGTAAGGAAACATTTTTGTGCGCAACACAGCAAAGCCATGGCTGATATTGCAGTAATTGATTATGGCATGGGCAATTTGCGCTCGGTGCAACAGTCTTTGCGTAAAGTGGCTCCCACTGCGTCTATTATTTTGACCAGTGATCCTCAGGAAGTTGCCCGTGCCGGGCGCGTTATATTTCCGGGACAGGGCGCAATGCCGGATTGTATGCGCGAGATGGACGAACGCGGCTTGCGTAGCGCGGTGCTGGATGCGGCAAAAAATAAACCATTTTTAGGTATTTGTATCGGGTTGCAGATGTTGTTTGAACACAGTACAGAAGGTAATATTACGGGGCTGGGTATACTGCGTGGTCAGGTGGTGCGATTTGCCAGCCATCTGCTGGATCAGCAGGGTGATAAATTAAAAATCCCGCACATGGGCTGGAATCAGGTGCATCGGGTTGCCAAACACCCACTATGGCAAGGCATTGCACAAGACGCACGCTTTTATTTTGTACACAGCTATTATGTGATACCGCAGGATGCAGCTATCGTGCAGGCAAACACTGATTATCCAACCCCATTTGTATGTGCGGTGGCACGTGATAATCTATTCGCTGTGCAGTTTCATCCTGAAAAAAGTCAGGATGTCGGTCTGACCTTGTTGAAAAATTTTGTTGATTGGAAACCCTAGCTATTGGAAACCCCTGGATAAATAGTATCTTATAGATAAATCCTTTTATTAATTTCACAACTCACCTTTCGTTTACTCACTACTCATCGTACTGCCATGCTAATTATTCCTGCGATTGATTTGAAAGATGGACATTGTGTGCGCTTGCGCCAAGGCATCATGGAAGGCGCAACCGTTTTTTCTGAAGATCCCGGGGCAATGGCACAACATTGGCTGAATCAGGGTGCGCGACGTTTGCATCTGGTTGATTTAAACGGCGCGTTTGCCGGTAAACCCGTAAACGAGGTGGCGGTACGCAGCATCATCGACGTGGTGGGCCTGGACATTCCCATACAATTAGGTGGGGGTATTCGTGATCTGGAAACTATTGAACGCTATCTGGATATGGGCATCACGTACGTCATCATTGGCACGGCTGCGGTTAAAACACCCGGTTTTTTGCACGAAGCCTGTGATGCGTTTCCAGGACACATCATGGTGGGTCTGGATGCTAAAGAAGGTAAAGTCGCCGTGGATGGCTGGTCAAAATTAACTGGACATGATGTGCTGGATTTAGCTAAACGATTTGAAAGCTATGGTATTGAGGCGATAATTTATACAGACATCGGACGCGATGGCATGATGACTGGTGTGAATATCCCCGCCACAGTGGCACTGGCACACGAGCTCACCGTGCCCGTTATCGCCAGCGGCGGCATCACAAATTTAGACGACGTGCGCGCACTGTGCGCGGTGCAGGATGAAGGCATCAGCGGGGCAATTACGGGCCGCGCCATTTATGAAAACACTTTGGATTTGCGCTCCGCACAGGATTTGGCTGATCAACTTTCCAAACCGCTCCCTTACCTGCACAATGTGGGCCTCGCCACATAATGCTGGCCAAGCGCATTATTCCGTGCCTGGACGTGATGGCCGGACGCGTGGTCAAGGGAGTAAGCTTTGTCGAACTGCGCGATGCTGGTGACCCGGTAGAAATCGCACACGGCTACGATACACAGGGCGCGGATGAACTGATATTTTTGGACATCACTGCCAGCTCGGATAACCGCGGCATTTTGTTCCGTATGATCGAAAAGGTGGCAGAACAGGTATTTATTCCGCTGACTGTGGGCGGCGGCGTACGCCAAGTGGCAGATGTGCGTGATCTGCTGAATGCAGGGGCAGACAAGGTAAGCATCAATACCTCGGCTGTGCTTAACCCTCAACTGGTAGCCGATGCTGCCGGACGCTATGGCTCACAATGTATCGTGGTAGCAATAGATGCCAAGCAAACATCCACCGGGCATTGGGAAGTGTTCACGCACGGCGGACGCAATGCGACAGGACTGGATGTCGTGGCGTGGGCTATGCGGATGGAGGAACTGGGCGCAGGTGAAATTTTACTCACCAGCATGGATAGAGATGGCAGTAAAATCGGTTTTGATTTGCAACTTACCCGTGCAGTGGTTGATGCAGTAGAAATCCCGCTCATTGCCAGCGGGGGGGCGGGGAATTTGCAGCATTTGGTGGATGGTATAAAACAGGGCGGCGCAGATGCCGTACTGGCTGCAAGTATTTTTCACTTTGGTGAATATACGCTGACGCAAGCCAAGCAATACATGGCAAAACAGGGTATTGAAGTGAGACTATGAGCGAAATCTGGTTAAAAAAAGTAAACTGGTCGGATGACGGTTTAGTGCCTGCCATCGCGCAAGATGCAAGTTCTGGGCGAGTGTTAATGATGGCGTGGATGAACCACGAGGCGCTCAAGCAAACAGTACAAACAGGCGAGGCTGTATACTGGTCGAGATCACGCAAAAAACTGTGGCACAAGGGCGAAGAGTCTGGTCATGTGCAGCGTGTGCAAGAAATCCGTTTGGATTGCGATAATGACGTGCTACTGTTGTGCGTTGAGCAAGTGGGCGGAATAGCTTGCCACACGGGTCGAGAAAGTTGTTTTTTTAGGGTACTGACAAAAGGTCGCTGGGTAGAAGTCGAAACGGCCATCAAAAGCCCGGAAGCAATCTATTCCAATACGTTACTCCCTAAAGGGATGCACAAAAAATAATGGCTGATGATATTTTACAAAGATTGACCGAAACCATTGCCACTCGTAAAGGTCGAACCGTTGGTAATTCGGCAGATAATTTGGCAGGTAATGCGGCAGACAATTCCTATGTCGCAAAATTATTCAGCAAGGGCGAAGATGCCATACTGAAAAAAATTGGCGAGGAGGCAACGGAAGTATTACTGGCGGCGAAGAGCGGGGATGCACAGCACTTGGTATATGAAACAGCGGATTTGTGGTTTCATTGCATGGTACTCTTGGCGCAGCACAATCGTAGCGCGCAAGACGTGTTGCAGGAATTAGCACGGCGCGAGGGTGTCTCGGGGCTGGATGAAATAGCTGGTCGCGACATAGCTGGATTAGGTGAAAAGTGAGCAACTGCATTTTTTGTAAAATTGTGCGTGGTGAAATTCCCTGTCGCAAAGTTTATGAAGATGAGGAATTGTTTGCATTTCACGATATTCATCCGGTCGCACCCGTGCATTTTATGTTGATCCCTAAATTGCATATTGAATCATTGTCAGAAACCAATGACAGTCATGCAAAGTTGTTAGGGAATATTTTGCTGCAAGCTTCCAAGTTAGCGAAGGAGCAAGGTTTGCATAGCGGTTTTCGAACTGTTATCAATACTGGTAAGGGCGGAGGGCAGGAGGTGTTTCACCTGCATATTCATATTATAGGTGGCGGCAATATTCCACCGATGGTACGGCGCGAATAATTTCAATTATTTTTTAGGAGGTTCATCATGGGTTCATTTAGCATTTGGCATTGGTTGGTTGTATTGCTGGTTATCATTTTAATTTTTGGTACTAAAAAATTGCGCAACATGGGCAGTGATCTGGGTGGAGCGGTAAAAGGCTTTAAGGAAGGAATGAAGACGGCAGAAGACCCCAAAAGTGACACCACACAGGATGATGTAACCAGGCAGGTTGGCGGTCAGACCATCGAGGGTGAGGTCAAAGACAAAACCCATACCAAAGTATGATCTGCTTGCCCCGCCATGTTTGATATCAGTTTTGCCGAAATGATGGTGGTTGCGGTTGTCGCACTGCTCGTCATTGGCCCGGAAAAATTACCCAAAGTGGCGCGCGATGTGGGTAAATTTGTGTCGCGATTGAAGCTTTATTTTCATAGCATAAAAACTGACATGTCGCGCGAGATACGAATGGAAGAGTTGCTTAAGATTCAAGAAAGAATTCAGCAACAATATAATCTGGCACAGGATGCTATTACCAACACTTCAAGGTCGATTGACAATCAAGTGCAACAAATAAACGAAGCTGCCGTGCAAACGGTGCAGGCTACAGAGCCAAAAAGAGTGACTAATTTTATTTCTGAAACCTCGCCACCCGATGAAATCGCCACAAATGAAGTCTCTGCACCCAAACCCAGAAAATCAAGACGCGTTGCTTCATCCAAAAATACGCCTGCCGTTTCTGGAGAAACGCCAACTGTAGAAATTCCAACGCCAGATGAATTGCCCGCAAAACCCCCTCCTCCTTGATTGATGAAAACCACCGAAACTTTTATAGGTCATTTGATTGAGCTTCGCAACCGTTTACTATACTCATTTGCGGCTTTGCTGATCGTTTTTGTCTGCCTCTTGCCGTGGGCCGCAGACCTTTACGCGCTGCTGGCACAACCCATGTTGAACAAGCTACCGCAAGGCGGGCAGATGATCGCTATAGATGTAATTACACCATTTTTTGTACCACTCAAAGTTGCAATGATGGTCGCATTTTTAATTTCGCTGCCCTATATCTTGTATCAAATTTGGCTGTTTGCAGCACCGGGTATGCTCAAACACGAAAAGCGCATGGTATTGCCGCTGATTACAGTCAGTTATCTATTATTTTTAAGCGGCATGGCATTTGCGTACTTTGCCGTATTCCCCGTAGTGTTCGGATTCATTACCGCAGCAGCACCCACGGGTGTTGCTGTCATGACCGATATTGATAAATACTTAAGTTTCGTCATGGGTATGTTTATCGCATTTGGTGCAACCTTCGAAGTGCCCGTAGTGGTAGTGGCTCTAGCGTGGTCAAAAATTGTGAGCATCACGCAGCTTAGAGAAGCGCGCTCTTACGTAATCGTAGGTGCGTTCATACTTGGAGCAATTCTCACTCCGCCCGATATTGTTTCGCAATTTATGCTGGCTGTGCCACTGTGGATATTGTACGAGGCAGGCATTGTGGTGGTTAGTTTGGTGATAAAGGATGAGGGCGTAGAGACTACGGAACAGTAGTCATAAAAATTTGTGATGAAGATGAAAACTTTGCATTTAGGGCACCTCTAAAAATTCAAATTACTAAGCCAGACAAGGCGCGAACAAAAAATTATGACGACGCATAGTTTGATATGTTAGGAGTAATTTTTTGTGAGCAACACAGTATGGCAACGGAAGTTGAATTTTCAGAGATGCCCTTTATTTAGTATCAACTCCAATTTCTGTTACTACCGGCGTATGGTCGGAGGCGCGCTCTAGTTTGCGTGGCGCTTTGTCGATTATGCAGCTTGTGCAGTGCGCGACTAGAGGTTTGCTGATGAGGATGTGGTCGATGCGTAATCCGTGATTGCGGCGAAATCCCATCATGCGGTAATCCCACCAGGAAAAAGATTTTTCGGGTTGTTCAAATAATCTAAAGCTATCACGTAAGCCGAGTTGTTCCAGCGCGCGAAACATTGCACGCTCCGGCTCGCTCACCAAGACATTACCGACCCATGCGGCGGGGTCATGCACGTCGCGGTCTTCCGGTGCGATATTCAAATCGCCCAGCAACACCAGTTTTGGATAGCGCACTAATTCTGTTTTTAGCCATTCGACCAATGCCACCAGCCACGCCAATTTGTATTGATACTTATCGGAATCCAGGCTCTGTCCGTTCGGCACATACACGCATATCACCCGCACCCCATTTAGCGTCGCAGCGACCAAGCGTTTTTGCTCATCTTCGAAATTAGGCAGATTTAACACTACATCTTGCGGCATTGATTTGCAGATGATGGCTACACCGTTATAGGTTTTTTGTCCAACGAACGCGGCTTGATATCCGACCTGTTGCAGCTCAGCTAATGGGAATTTTTTGTCCTCTTGTTTGAGTTCTTGCAAGCACAACACATCGGGTTGATTCGCCGCCAGCCAATCCAACACATGCGGCAGACGCACGTTTAACGAGTTTACATTCCAAGTGGCAAGTTTCATTATTCGGCAGAATTTTGAGCGGCAGGAACAGGCGGCGCAGGCGGAGGAGGGGGTGCGCGATAAGGTGCGTCTTTCGGATAACCTGCGGTACTGAGTGCGCTGTGCCAACCCTCAGCAGAATATCCTTTGAAATAAGTTGTGCCCACGGCTAGTACTGGCACGGAATCACTACCCGTTTGCTTTGTGAATTCATCAATATCCGCCTGGGTTGTAAGAATTTTTTCATCGAATGGAATGCCACGTTTTTTTAACAAACTGCGCCCCTTGTCACACACATCCCCGCAGCCATTACCAATGTATACGGTAACTGGGAAATTTTTTTGTGCTAGGCGCGTAGCAAAAGAAAGGTCATCGTTTGGCGATTGAGTTACAGAAATATTTTTGGATTTTATATTGATCGCATCGGCTGGCGGCGTGTCACCGTAATGTACATTGCCAGCCTTGTCTACCCAGCGAAAGCGTTCGGCAGACTGGGCACTGGGCAGGATAAACATAAAGATAAATAGCGGTAGTAATATGTGTTTCATATGACCCTCCCTCAATCTTGTGATGAAATTTTATTGCGCCTGTTTTTCGACATCTTGTTTTAATTGTTCGGTATTTTTATTTAATTGCTGCTCTATGCCTTTCGCCTTTTCAAGGGCAGAACGTTCTTGCTCAAATAATTTCGATGGTTCAATTTTTGGCGGTGGTGGCGAGATCGGCTTATCACCACAGCCAAGCAGGACACAGGTCGTGGTTATAATCGTACCTATGGCTAACGCATTTTTTATTTTTTTAAGGTGGGATATATTTCGCATGATTCCTCCGTACAAGTTAAATGACAACAAATACTAAGCTTCAATCAAACCATTGTGCCGCAATAGCGCATCGATGCTCGGCTCACGTCCACGGAATGCGGTGAAAGATTGCATTGCATCACGGCTGCCACCCATCGCCAAAATCTCGCTACGAAAACGCGCACCAACATCGGGATTCAACACGCCATGCTCCTCAAATAAACTATACGCATCGGCAGACAAGACTTCCGCCCACTTATAACTATAGTAGCCCGCTGCATAGCCGCCAGCGAATATATGCGAGAAGCTATGTGGGAAACGCTGAAATGCAGGCGGGATTAGCACTGCAACTTCGGCGCGTACTTCATCCAATAATTGCAGAATACTCTTGCCACCACCAGCTTCGAAATGGCTGTGCATCAGCATGTCGAACAATGAGAATTCTATTTGCCGGAGAGTTTGCAATCCGCTCTGAAAATTTTTCGCAGCCAACATCTTGTCAAACAATGCGCGGGGTAATGCGGCACCATTTTCAACATGCCGCGTCATGTCTTTCAGCACATTCCATTCCCAACAAAAATTCTCCATAAATTGGCTGGGCAACTCCACTGCATCCCACTCCACGCCGTGTATACCTGAAACGGCCAGGTCTTCCACTTCGGTCAGCAGGTGATGCAGGCCGTGGCCGAATTCATGGAATAGCGTAATCACTTCATCGTGCGTGAACACCGCAGGTTTGCCGCCCACTGGAGGTGAAAAATTACAGTTCAGATACGCGACTGGAGTTTGTATGCCACTGGATAAGCGGCGACGCGAAATCACATCATCCATCCACGCCCCACCACGTTTGCTATTGCGCGCATACAGGTCGAGATAAAACTGACCGACTAATTGCTGCTGCTGATTGCGTATATCGAAAAAGCGCACGTCGTCGTGCCATACTGGCGCGCTGGATACCTTGATCTGCAAGCCATACAGTGTCTCGATTAATTTGAACATGCCAGGCAGCACCGCATCTTCTGGAAAGTATTGTTTCACCTCCTCCTCGGAAAATGCGTAACGCTGCTCACGCAATTTTTCGCTGGCGTAGCCGATGTCCCACGATTGTAAGTCTGGCAATCTCAACTCGGTGCGTACAAACGTCCGCAACTCAGCTAAATCTTTTTCTGCAAAAGGCCGGGCGCGGCGTGATAGCTCGCGCATAAACTCCAGCACCTGCTGCGTCGAACTGGCCATCTTGCTGGCGAGTGATAATTCGCTGAAATTAGCGAAGCCCAACAACCTTGCCTCCTCGCCGCGCAGCTTGATGATCTCTTCCATCAACGGCGTGTTGTCCCAGTCCGGTTTTCCAAACTCACTGGCGCGCGTGCTATAGGCGCAATACATTTTTTCGCGCAAAGCGCGGTTATCGGCGAATTGCATGATGGGCATATAGGACGGTGCTTTAAGCGTGAATAACCAGCCTGTTTTGCCCGTAGCTTTGGCGGCTTCTTGCGCGGCCTGCAACACATCATCCGGCAGGCCACTCAACTCGCCTTTATCTTCGACTAGCAAGGTGTAGTCATTAGTTGCATCCAATAAGTTATCAGAAAAGCGTGACGATAATTCTGACAAGCGTTCCTGAATCTCCAGATAGCGTGCTTTTTTATCGTCGGCTAACTCCGCGCCACCGAGCCGAAAATCGCGCAACTCATTCTCGATAATTTTCTTACGCGCCGCGCTCAAACCCGTGTACTCATGGCTGTTACGCAGCAGCTTGAATTTTTTGAATAGTGCTAAATTCTGCCCGAGCTCGGCGTAATACTGCGTGATGATTGGCAGTGTAGCGTTATATGCTTCGCGCAATTCCGCGCTATTCATCACCGCATTCAAATGCCCGACCGGCCCCCACGCGCGTGTCAAACGCTCATTGGCATCCTCCATTGGCACAACAAAATTCTGCCAAGTGGGGGGTGCAGTATCGGTTAGTAAACGTGTAATTAGTGCGCGATTTTCTGTTAGCAATTGCGTTATTGCAGGTGAGACATGTTCAGGTTTAATCTCCGCAAAACGCGGCAGGCCAGTGAAGTTAAGCAGTGGATTCATTATTTAGTCTTAGAATATTGGGAATATTTGCAGATAGCGTTACATTTTACTACGAAACTTTCCTACACTTGGCTTTGCTTGGTGATGACAGATTCTGTGCACTGTTGCGAGAGAAAACTGGAGCGGGTGAAGGGAATCGAACCCTCATCGTAAGCTTGGGAAGCTTCTGCTCTACCATTGAGCTACACCCGCATGTAGAATGCGAATCTTACCGCAACCCGACAATGAGTTGATAGTGATTTCAGTTTTAATAAATGGCAGCACGCAACATTTTGAGCACCCTC
>JAKFXW010000250.1 GCA_021731185.1 Gallionellaceae bacterium | reverse complement strand
TATTGCATTATGGCCCGAGCCGATGAATGGCTCACACTGAGGCCGGATAGATACACGCAATCCTTACCCTGATGGAAAAAATTCAGTTCTTCCCCTTGCAAAACGGGTGGAGTCCATAGATACGCCGTTGATCGTAGGCCTTGTGTTTTCTCTACGCCCGGGCTTGCCACCGTGAAGGTGGCAATGCGCCCAGACTTCGAGAAAACTCCCGGCTCTTGCGGCTATCCGGGGGTTGCCAGCCACCGCTCGCTTACGCGTCGCTTTCCCTGGCTGACGCCATTGTCATTGCTAACAGATGTTATGTGTTAATGCAAGACCTGGTACCATCATTCGGTACCATCATTCCAAGACCTGGTACCATCATTCGGTACCATCATTCCAAGACCTGGTACCATCATTCAGGTACCATCATTAATGCAGTGTCGGCGACCAGCCGATCCAGATATCTCAGCTGGCGCACTTGAGCGCCGGGGAGGCCGGGCGCTTACCTTAATTCAACAAAACCGATCATGGGCTTTATTTAAAATCTAGTCGATTATAAATGCCTGCTGCTTACAATCGCCGTCGCTCCAGGTGGAGGCACCGGCACAAGATGGTCTTGACGTAGAGCGACTCGCACCAAGTCCGGCTCAGCACCGAGACGCTTCAGTAGTCGGGATATATTAGATAAAGCCCGCTGTCGGGACAGAATAGCTACGGCTGTCAGAAATACGAGGCTAAAGTCCAGAAAAATGTTCTGGTGATTGATGTAAAACAAACCTAATCGACTTTTCCAAGGTCTGATAAGTTGGTTGTACGCGAGATCTGGTTCGTCCTGTCCTTTTAGTATTTCCCCTTCATCTGCGAATACGATAGAGGCAAAGTCCGTAATGCCGGGGCGAACAGACAGCAGACGCATCTCATCTTCGGTATAAAGGTTTGTCCCCCAGGTTCGCGTATTCGGCCGAGGTCCGACCAGGCTCATATCACCGATCAGCACATTCCACATTTGGGAAAGCTCATCCAATTTAAATCGTCGAATAAAGTGGCCGACTGGCGTAATACGCATATCCGACGAACTTGTCGAACTTACGCCAGTACGATCAGCATTCACCACCATCGAGCGCAACTTCACCATACGGAAGTCCTTGCCCCCCCTGCCAACGCGAGGTGCAAAATAGAATGGGGAATGATAGTCATGCAACCAAATCATCAAACAGACCGCAGCCAATAGTGGCCCGATTATCAGGAGAATAGCGCAGGCAACAAAAATATCAAAAAGGCGTTTCATGGCTTACTGTTATGACTTAGCAGATCAATGACGCTCGCAACGATTGCGGGGGCATCGAGATGGTAGACCCGCCGGAGATATCCTTGATCTCCGACCACTGACGAATACTGATCTTGGAGACCAATACGACGAAAAGATATGCCCGACACTCCCGCCTCAAGCAGGGTCTCTGCCACTGCCCCACCGAGCCCACCGATGACATTATGCTCCTCGATTGTCACCACTGCGCGCGTACGGCGCGCCACAGCCACAATGCCATCCTTGTCGAGGGGTTTAATCGTGTGTACATCGATGACGGTGGCACCGATACCTTGCGCCGCCAACAAATCAGCAGCCTGTAATGCCTCGCCTACGATTCCCCCCGTAGCGAACAGAGCGATATCGTCTCCATCCCGTAGCTGCCTGATTTTCCCCAAGACGAAAGTCTCACCAGCTCTCTCTCCCACACGGGACGACGACTTATCCAACCGCAAGTATGCGGGCCCCGGGGTAGATGCCAGCGCCGCTATCGCCCCCGCCGCAGACCACTCGTCTGACGGAACTACGACCGTGATATTTGGTAAAGCACGCAGAATCGCAATATCCTCCGTGGCGTGATGCGACATGCCAAGTTGGCCATATGAAAAACCTCCGCCGATGGCTATTATCTTGACATTCGCATCATGGTAACAGACATCATTGCGTATCTGTTCCAAACAGCGCAGGGTTGGGAAATTGGCAATGGAATAGGTGAATACGCAGCGCCCCTCTAAGGCCAGACCACAAGCCATCGCAGTCATATTCTGTTCAGCAACGCCGGCATTGATATATTGGCGCGGAAAGTTCTGGGCAAATGTGGTAAGCACGCCAAACCCCAAATCACCGGTAACCAGCATGACCTTGGGATTCTGCACGGCTATGTCACTTAGCCTCTTGATAGCTGCGTCACGCATCACTTACTCTCCAGCTCTTTAACGGCAGCCTGATATTCGTCACCTTGTGGCGAGCGATAGTGCCAGAGTACTTGATTTTCCATAAACGACACGCCCTTTCCCTTGATGGTATGGGCGATGACCACGCTGGGTTTGCCTGAGACAAAAGGCAATGAAGTAAACGCATTCAACAGAGCCACATGATCATGACCATCCACCTCAAGGACTGCCCAACCAAAACTACGCCATTTGTCCGCGAATGGCTCCAGGCCCAGTGTCTCCTGACAGGTAGCAAGGCTTTGCAGCTTGTTGTGGTCAACTACCGCAATCAGATTGTCAAGGCCGTGATGCGCGGCAAACAGGATGGCTTCCCAGTTTGAGCCTTCATCACACTCGCCATCACTTAGCACAGCAAACACGCGATGTTCGCATGCGTCTAGCTTACCGGCCAGAGCCATGCCCGTCGCAACTCCTAATCCGTGGCCTAGCGAACCGGTGGAAAACTCAACGCCGGGAACTCCCTTATGAGATACGTGACCGCTAAAAATAGAACCGTTGCTGTAATGTTCAGCCAAGCGGTCGGTGGAAAAGAAGCCCCTCTCGGCAAGTGCCGCATAGATACCCGCACCGGCGTGACCCTTGCTAAGAATAAAACGATCTCGCTTTGGCCAACGCGGTTCGTCGGGACGGAGGTTCAGAATCGCCCCATATAGAACGGCAATAATATCAGTCATGGATAAAATTGAACCAATATGCGAGCTGTTTCCGAGATGCGTCATTTCGACAGCATGACGCCGTATCGCGCTGGCAAGCTTAAGGGTATACGATGAATCTAGCGCCATGGCATCAATCCAGTACGGCAAAGCCAATGTAAGGATCGAAAGGGACGCGCTCTATGCGAAACCGGTATTTTTCGAGCATTTCAAGCATCGCCACCGTTTCGCCAGGCCATAGCGGATTATCCAACTCGTCAAACGCGACCACTGCACCACGTGGCATGCGCGGCAGAAAATGCTCCAGCGCGATCTTCGTTGGCTCATATAGATCAAAATCCAAGAAGAGTAGACTGATTAATAGGTGAGGATGCTCCTCGACAAACTTCGGAATGGTTTGCGTCGCATCACCCTTGATCAGCTTTACCTTGGGAATGTGCCCCAGAAAGCGGGTCGAATCATTAATGCTCGCCAATTCCAGGATTTCATCATAGGAATCGGCATAAAGATCCCCCACCGATACGTGGGCGGCAACGCCGGTCTTGTCCACCTCCGAAACACTCGGAAAACCAGCAAATGAATCAAATCCATAAATGCGGCGCGTCAGGTTGACAGGCTCAAGAATCGCCGAAAGTTTGGCCCAGGTCATGGTGCCAAAACCACGAAACACCCCGCACTCAATAATTGACCCTTTAACGTCTTGAACCCGCTTGAAAATCTCGTAAAGTGCCAAGAAGCGTGTCAAATTTTGGCGGCGGACATATTTGGGGAAATTCTCTATTTTCTTTTCCCAAGACTCTGGATTGCGCTCAAAACAAGCCTTGATCCGCCCGGCCTCCTGCGCCTCAGACTGCGTCCGCAAACCGCCTTCGACCTGTACTGGTTGATTAATCATATCAAATACCCTTGGCTAAACCGCAACCTTACTATCTGGTTTTATAAAACTTACGAATCGTCTCGCAAATGTATTCCACATCCTCATCGGCAAGCGTAGTGTTCATGGGTAACAGGAAGAAACGCCTCGTCATTTCCTCCGTCGCCGGTAGATCATCACTGAGCCCCAAATCCTTGAACTGATGAATTGTCTTACCTCCCCACTGAATAATGGTCTTGACGCCGTTATCATCCATGAATTTTCGTAAGTCATCGCGGCGACCGCTCTCGACCTCATAATTTTGGAAAATGTCGAAGTGATCAGGGTCAGAATCCGGCGCCGGTGGCAATACCATATCGTCCAGATCACGAAGGCGCTCATCGTACATCGCCGCAATCTGACGACGACGCGCCACTGCCTGATCATATGTTTTCAGCTTGAAGTTCAGAATAGCTGCCTGCAGGTTATCGAGGCGGGAATTATAACCCCAGTCAATCACATCTCCCGTATGACTGCGCCCATGATCGCGCAACAGGCGAAGGTAATCCGCCACTTCATCATTGTCGGTAAAAACAGCACCGCCATCGCCGAAGCAACCCAGCGTCTTGGATGGATAAAAACTGCACGTACCGGCCACACCAAACGTGCCTGCGAAACGCCCCTTGAATTTCGACCCAAGCGCCTGTGCTGAATCTTCGACGATTTTCAAGCCATGCCGATCCGCCAATCCACAGATAAGATCCATGTTCGCCGTACGCCCATTCAATTGTACCGGCATGATGGCGCGGGTTTTGTCGGTGATAAGTTTTTCAACAGAAACCGGATCAATAAGGTGATCACGTGCACAATCAGCCAACACGGGTCTTGCGCCCACATGGTGAATAGAAGCAGCCGAGGCTACAAAGGTATGCGATGGCACAATCACCTCATCCCCCGGGCCAATGCCGGCAGCGCGCAACCCCATAATCAGGGCAATTGTTCCATCCGCAACACCAATGACATGTTTCACCCCCAGATAACGGGCAAGATTTTCTTCGAACTCCGTGAGATCCCTTTGCATGATATAAGCGCCACGGCGCAAAACATCATGAATAATAGGCATTAATTCAGTCTCATCCTGAGCAAACAGCGCTGGGTAATTGAAAAATGGAATTTGCTTCATTTGGCCACCTTAGTTTTTGCAACGCAATAGAGTACTTGATGAACAGTATCCGGCCGGCTTCCGTCAATAGGAACCGGCGGCTCGTACTGTACATCATCAACCTGAAGTTCACGGGGCATGGGCACAAGCTTCCCGAACACCAAACGCTTAAGAAAACGCTTGCTGCGCATCGAGCCGGGAATAAGATTGAGTGACACGGCCATCTTCTTGGCTAGTCGCAAAACACGGTTTTTCAATCCAGCCTGATCAACCGGACTGCCACCGAAGAATTCCGCATCAAAGCCATGCTTCGCCAGCAAGACCGACAACTCGGGGGGATTGTAATACCGGATGGAAAAGGGGCTTGGATTGAAATCGAACAAATCACAATTAGCCGTCACCAACAACAAAACGCCATCAGGCCGCAACAAACGGCGGCATTCGGCAATAAAACATTCGGCATCGGGCAAATAGTAAATTGCCTCAAAAAGAATCACCACATCAAAAGAAGCATCGGCAAACGGAGTGGCCTGCGCATCAAATTCGCGCAAGGCAATCCGGTCACCATAGTGCGCCCTGGACACCGCCAGAACCTCCGGCGAATAATCCCCGGCAGTCAGCGACTTGCTGACGCTTGCCAGATAACCCAGGCCCGGGCCAGTGCCACATGCCGCCTCCAACACATCCTTTCCCTTGCAAAACAAGCCAGCCCACATATAGCGTTGCTGAAAGCGTAGAACCTGGGCTTGCGAGACCTGCTCACCGCCAACTTCAGTTATTGCCAAAAAATTTTTGGCCATTATTTTTCATCCCCTGCCAAATACCCTACGGCTTTGACCTGCTCGAGGTAGTCGATCAACTCCTCGTATATCTTCTCCGCGACAAATTTTTTCTTGTAGAGTGCAAAGGCATTGTGCGACATCAGATGCAACGCTGATCGATCGTCATAGAGATTGACCAAAGTATCTACAAGACTACCTGCATCGCCGCCCCTATAGGTTAGTCCACACTCGTTTTCCTTCAGTAACACCTGCAAATACCCGTTAAGACTGGAGACAACTGGAAGCCCTGCAGATAGGTATTCAATAGGTTTATTGGGCAAGTTATCCTTAAATCCTTCACCGTTCTTATAGGGTGCGAGCCCCACATCAGACATTTGCATCAATGTCCAGATCTCGGGTGCGCCTACCCAGCCGGGGAAAATAACGCTTTCGCAATCGCCAGCCAGCTTCTTATAGCCCTCAACTGCGTCACCGGCCCCGCAAAGAACAAATTTGAACTTGCGCCCCCCCTCCTCTAATCTGCGCGCCGCCTCAATAACCGTATCAAGTTCAAATTGTCGGCTGATAGTCCCAAAGAAACAAACGATAAAGCAGTCTTCGCGCTTTCCATTCAGAAAAAACTTGGCCCAGAACAACTTGGCTTGCTCAATTAACGCATTACTGGGCGCCTGTTGGCTGTAACCGAAGGGGAAATCCCGATCCCATCGGCACCGCGGTCTCTCAGCATAGCGAACACCCCAATCTACAAAGCCTGGCGAGTTTCCAATAACTCCAGTGGCTCCCTTGCATGCCATGCGCACCGCCCAAAACATCGGCAGAAGCACCACCTTGGCAGTGCTTCTCCAGCGCTTGGGAACAAGCTCGAGAAAAATGTCCGGCCAGAGATCCCTAACATCCAGGATCACTGGCACCCCCATCCTTCTACCGTACCGCACTGCCGCCACACCCAACTCCAGCGTAGGCAAAGAGCACAGGATAATATCAGGTTTAGGGGTGCTCCGTGAGCGCTTGAGGAATTTGAATGCAATGATTGCGTGATCTAGCAAACGACGCAACGAAACGTTCTTTTCATAGCCCATACCATGCAGAAGCACGATTTCCAGGTTTTCCTCCGCGCGAAATACGGAGTCCCGGTCGAACCTGTGCTGCTTGCTCGTATGGTCAAACGTGGACGTCCACCACGTCACGTCGTGACCTTTGTCTATTAGCGCGTTTGCCAATAACCCCGTGCGCAACAAGCGATTTTTCCTCTCGGAGGTCGGCAAAGGCTCACCTACCGTAATCAGCCATACCTTCATCGAGGGTCTCACGCGGGACCCTTCAGCCATGTCGATTTCTGCCATTGTTCTATGAAGGTCTTATCTCAGTCTGAGCCGCTGGATTACCTGCATCCCCTATTTGTCCACCTGCCTTGCTGCCAGGAACGAAGATACATTGAGAACTCTCCTTGCCCTGCGAGTCCGCATGAAAACAGATGAGTGCGATCAATCCAACGTACCAGTAAACCCGAAAATCGTAAATGTCCCCACTAAAAAGAGCGGTGAGAAAAATGAAAACTCCGTATCCGGCAAAATAGATAGGGTGCCTTCCTTGAAGAAAACGCTGCCGCAGTAACACTTGGAAATAAAAAATTACCACAAGAAAAAGAACGATGCCCAACAAACCCGTGGTAGCGAGAACCTCCATGATGATATTGTGCGGATAGCGGTAGGTATCGATGACGTCAGCCCAACTGTTGAAACTCTTGTAAGTGTAGTTCCCAACCCCAATTCCAAACCATTTGTGCGACACAAATGCATCCCAAGCCGCCAGCGCCATCGGCAGCCGGGTGGTTCCGTCGTTTAGCACCACCATGCCGTTTACTGACATAAGAAAGGTTTTCAGGTCTGTTGTGTAGCTTGGCAACTCACCGTTCTTGAACACTTGCCAAAGAGCGCGGAGTTGCGCCCGCTCTTCCTCTGTTAAGTCGTCGATACTCGTCACATTCTGGGACTGTATTTTTTCCAATATTCTTGTGGAGAAAGCGTGCATCAGGCTCCATGAGGGGGAGGGGGGTTCCGCCGGACGCACAGCGATAGCAGAGCCAGTCGCCCATTCAACCCGATTCTGCAAAAGGTCGCCCTTGATCCAAAAGAAACCGAAAAAGACTGCGCAAGTTATAGCGGCTATGCCCGCTGCCTGCTTGTATTGTTTGACGCTTAATAGATTAAATGCGACAACGAGGGTAACGCATAGGGCAGCAATAAAGGCCGCCTTCGACAAAGAGGCTAGCACCGAGAACAGGCCAATGCCAGCAACCATCAGATGAAACCCCCTTGTGTAGGCCGCTGTGGTTACCATTGATAAATACAGGCCCGCGCAAAAAGCCAGAAACTCCATGCGGTAGAAGGTAATCGTGCCACCAAAAGGCGCCCAGCCACCACCATTCAGGTCTGGATTCCCCCAACCCATTAGTGCCAAAACAAAAAGCGCTATCGCTGCCGTCTCGGCGATAATGCTGAAAACAATCAGCTCGCTCTGGGAACGAAAATAAAACACGATCAGAAACGCCCAGAGCAAAAGTAATGAGAAATCTAATACATATTCTGCTTTCCGACTGGCGTCACCGATAAGAACCGCATTTACAATGAAATACCCGTGCAGCAGTACCAAAAGGGCCAAGCCAACTAACAACTCCTTTCTGAGCGTAGGCATCCTGAAGTGGCTTCGGTGCATCAGGAAGAATACAAGCGCACACGCTAACGCACTAGCCCATATTCTTAACTCAAGCCATGACGTCCGAGACGTTTCCACCACAAACCGGTCAAACGAGAACTTTCCTGAAAAAATCGCTATAAACATCAACAATATGCCAAGGCTATGCAATGGATGCTGTCGAAGAATCGTTCTGACACGCTGCCATACGAGCGGTGATGTTTGGGCGAGTTGAACCATAGAGCTACCTTTTTGGGTGGAAGGGATTTTACCACAAGCGTTCTTATACATTCAAAGCAGATGGACAGCTAAGCATGCCCTCAACAACGCCGCTTCAAACCAAATGAATAAGGCGTTGTGCAGGACTTATAGGACGCCACTTTACTTATTTACTGGCGCGATGAGCATACCATAAGGTAAATCCTCCCAAGGTCCACATCGCCGCAGTGAATCCCGTAACCACGGCTACTCGCGTCTGCAAAGGATATCCAGAGGTGATCCCAAAGAATACCAATCCGAATACCATTAGGGCGATACATATGTTTAGCAGATTTCTCATTGGGGTAAAGGCAACATCAACCATGTTACGGAACCCATAAAAAACTGACGCAGGAATCGAAGCTGTCAACAAGACGGCTGTAGCCTTCTGCCCAAGTGGTGCTGCGCCATGGAGCAGGTACTCAGCAAGGTATTCGTAAATAAGAAGACTTGCGAGAAACAGTGGCACAGATACTGCCCCAAGCAAAGCCAATGTTCTGAAAAACAAGATGCGCAAATCTTTTACATGGCCCAGATGAAGATGTCGAGAAAATTGGGGCATGACTACAGAAGCGATGGGCGCAATTGGGGATGAGGTAACGAGCACCAAACTCATCATCAGAGAAAAATAACCGGATATCCTGATTGCATCGCTTGACGCAATGATAAACGGCGGTAACCAGAGCAGAAACATCATCAGAGATTCACTCAGCGCCCCCTTTATGCCGAATGTGACGAAACCTACGTCAAATTTCAAGAAAGGTCGACAAACCTTAACAGGCGAGACAAGATACGCTAGCAGTACAATTCCACAGATGGACAGTGCTAAAGCGTAATTCACAAAGAAATCACCAAGGGAGTTAGATGCAAGATAAGCAGCAAGCGGCACAACAGAAAAGAATAAGATGTTCAGTGAAGTAGCTAAGGTGATCCGGTGCAGACCCTTGCTGATAGACGAGACAATCAGAGCCAACGCCATGGAGGCAACAGCGAATAAAAGTGGTGGTACATATTCAGCATAGATTTCACCCCCCAACAAGGATCTGGCAAGAAAGCCAGGAGACAATTCCGCAAGAACCATGAGGATTGACGCCAAGCAAGCAGGAATCAACAACCCTAAAGCAACCGTTTGTTGAATGCGCCGAGGATCTTCTTGCACACTAAGATGCCGTATTAGCGATAAAGGAACCCCTGCCATTACGGCGGGCAAGAGCATCGAGATTGTCCGCCTCATTATCATGTAAATTGAAAGCTGTTCAACACCGTAGCGGTGCTGAATGAGAGCAAACATTAGAAAACCAATCAGAATCCCAATGCCTTCCCCCATTACAGCAAAAAGATATGGGAACGCGCCCTTTAAATTCAGATTTCTCAAAGTCACTCCAAAAAGGTGTAGAAGGCCAGTGGAAAAAAGCTGGTGCAGCCTCGGAGAAGGGCTTACTCAGGGTTCCTGGCGAAAGCAAAAATTAGGTTTGCAAGGTTTGGAAAGAGCCTGGCGACCCAAAGGTAGCTCTGCTGGATAAGAAACGGGTAGCGAAGATCCGGCTGCGAATAAAAATATGGTTCGACCTCCGCATAACCGGCAGCCCCCAGGTACGCGCGCATCTCTTCGATTGTATATTCTCTGTGGTGCTCCATCACAAAAGCGCCCGGCTCGTATCTCGCGAATATTTCTTTGCCCGTCAGCATTCTTAGTCGATTCGACAGACGTACAAGGTTGACTGTCGATACAATAAGCACTCCGCCCGGTTTGAGCCAGCTGCGGAGCTCTCGCAGTATATCGACTGGCGAGCGAGCTATATGCTCGATGACCTCGCAGAATATGATAAAATCGTATTTACCTAGATTTTCTGGCGCGTTGATTTCCTTGGAAATATCGAGGAACCCCCAAGGAATTCCAAGGTGCTCGCACATTGGCTTGTATGTATCGCTGATATCGTATGCATCAACGCGCGCGCGCAACTCCAACTGGCACGCGAGGCCAATTGCTCCAAAGCCAATTTCGCAGATCCGCTTGTCCGTGAGATCATATTTCCGCAACTGTTCGATTGTAAAATTGATGCGCGGGAGCGATAAACGAATGTAGTCGGCATCACTTGCCGGGTCCACGTTGAATCGGGTCACCAATTCCATCATTCGATCCGTATTTATTTCCATTTTCATCTCAGCGCGTTAGCCCCCATCTGTAATTTTTAATGGGCAGTTGCCAGTCATTCAGTTCACCAGAATGCAAAAAAAAGCTAGCATCTTCTTCGTTAGAACCACGACATAGGCAATCACTTCGGGCTGCGTTGAACAACGATGCACGGCGCTTGATGCCATGCGCTTCATAGCCCTTGTGGAGCAGAAACCCGGCAAGGTAAGCCCCGTCTTGTCCGGTGACACCGGTAATTAATGCCCGTTTA
>JAKFXW010000091.1 GCA_021731185.1 Gallionellaceae bacterium | reverse complement strand
CTATTCGCCACGGCGTAGTGAAGAGAACGGGTCGACAGCTCAGCATTAGTCTTATCTATTTCTAATTTAATAATGCCAGATTGCTCCCTTATCCCAACCCTTCTCTCGGAGGGAGAAGGACTTTGTATCCCTCTCCCTCCGGGAGAGGGAAAAAGGGTGAGGGAGCAAGATTGAAGGCTTGGTAAATTAAAATTGGAATTACTGTGTCACAAAACGCTGAAGGGCGCATTGCGGCGTTAAAATCTAGCTTAAAATGCGGGGTCGCGCAGCGATAAACTAAATGTAAATTCTGCTTTTTCGCCAGATTTTTCCTTGCACTGCATCCCTTGATCACTTTGTGACACAGTAAGATTAGGCAGTGCCATAAGTGTCATAGTGGAGGGGATAATTTTATTTAGCATCCCCACCTCATTTCAAACGCGCTCTTATTTCCGCAGGTAAAAACAACGCTGGATTCACCCGCGCATTGTTGAGACTGATAGTCCAGTGTAGATGCGCGCCCGTTACCCGACCAGTTTTGCCGATTAAGCCGAGTACTTGTCCGCGCTTTAGTTGCGTGCCTGGCGTGACATCGATGCGGCTGAGATGGTTGTACATGCTGACCAAGCCCAGACCGTGGTCAAGCAGGACGGTGTTGCCGTTGAAGAAATAGTTGCCTGTTTCGATGACGATGCCATCTGCCGGTGCGGTGACAGGTGCACCTTCTGCTGCTGCAATATCGAGCCCGGCGTGGGGTTGACGTGGTTGACCATTAAAATATCGGCGCAGGCCAAAGGCACTGGAGAACGGCCCTTGTGCGGGCATATCAAAAATTAAGTTATCCGGTGCTTCGTTACGCCAAATCATAAAAGCTTTTTTCTGAATAACGGTTTCACGATTAATGCGTGTCAGGTCTTCTGGATGGGGATCAACCTTCCGTCGGTCGCTGATTATCAAGCGCTGTTCTTCATAGGTTTTATTGCTGACATCAAAACTCTGATGATGTTTGCTGCCATTTGGGGCGGTGACGGTTAATGTGTGTTTGCCCAGAGCCAGAGCCAGTGGCAGGCCGACGATGGCGTGCCAGGTATCAAGCTCGCGCACGACCATCACGCGGTTACCCTGAAATGCGACGTGTGGTGCTTGTTCTGTAGCGGAACCCACGGCAATGATAGCAATACCGCCGGGCACCGGCTCGCTGGCAGGCAGTGCAGCCATGGCAAGTGTGGGTAACAATAAACTGATGATAAATGCGCGGGGAAAAAGAAAGTAACGGTTCATTTTTTGTAGGGATAAATTATTTGGGAGCGGGGTTAATTCAATAACGAAAACCATTTCGATTTCTTGTTACTGATTGTTGGAAAAGTTGCCGCATAACGTCATGTTGAGTGGCCGCCGAGGAACGCAGTGACGAGGGGACCCAACAGCGCCGCTGTTGGGCGGTCCGCTCGAACGCGCTGTTATGCCACATTCTTGAGACGTAGAAATGCATCCTTGCCTGCTAGCCAGAGGTAGATGTCGATCTGACGGAGGGAAAAATGTTCGAGTGCGTAGTACTTTCTGAACGCACAAATGATCTCAACGAAGCGTCCGTACTGCTTCAGCTCCTCCTTGCGGAACGTCGCGAAGCGATCAATCCGATGAAAGTGCATGAGCATCCTGTGAACGTACGAGTCGTAGATTGGAAACGCTTCTGGGTTGTGGTGATTGCAGTACTTGGACGCGAACGAATAGAAGTTCCGCTGCTTGCCGTCAATCGATACGAGTGCCAATTCATTCACTAGGGCAACATCTCCGGCGATTAGGCGATCCGTCACGCCGATGTGAAGAATGTGCTTTGCAACGGAATACCTATCGAAGATGTGCGTGCTGTAGAAGTCGTTCAGTGCGCTGACTTTCAGCAGGACATGCGAGATTTCATCATTTCGTGGACAGAGCTCCCGGAACAACAGCGTAAGGGAGGTCTCCTGTAACCTGTACTTTTCAAGCGTTTCCCACTTGCGTAGGTACTCGTTGAGGAGGGCTACCGACGGCGAGAGTGGCTGGCGCGTGCGTTCGCTCATGGGGCATAACGTAAAGTAGATGGCAAAAATGCCGCATAAGCTGGAGGTTGATGGCATATCATTTTAGACATAACTTTAATATCCCTTTTAATTTCAAGTTACACGAATATCCTAACATGGTGGTCGTTCCAGTGAAAAATATGGACTCATCTGAACTTCCAATTAAGTTTACCAGCTAAGTACCTCAGCCAATGACATGGCGGCGCACCCTCGCGTTTTAATTTCGATTACGTTTGCTATATGTGTTGATCGCCTTCTTCAACTGTACTTGCAGTAGCTACATCCAGCATTTCCTGGCGACTGTCCGGCGTTTCCAAACTGATGCGTCCCAGCGCGCCATTGCGATAATCTTGCAACAGCATGAGTGCGGCTTTTTCTAAATCTACTTTATTCCCTTTTATACGATAGCCGCGTTGCTTGGCGATGGCGGCAATGACATCCGCGCCATCCATGCCTGTGGTGGCAAAATCATAGCGAGCGGTGAGTAGCTTGGGATAACGCGCCAGTAAAATATCCGCCAGATAGACCGCAACTTCTTCATCAATGACCGCATTGCGGCCAATGGCGTGGCTGGCGGCGAGGATCATGCCATCACTATCATGCTCAATTTTCGGCCACATTAGGCCGGGGGTGTCGATCAAAATCATGTGGTCGTTCAGGTCAAAACTTTTTTGATTTTTGGTAATAGCGGGTTCATCGCCCACCAATGCCACGCGGCGTTTGAGCAGTGCGTTGATAAGCGTCGACTTACCTACATTGGGTATGCCCATAATCATCATGCGTAGCGGCTTTAAGCTTGTACCACGATACGGCGCGAGAGTCAGGCATAGCGCGGGAATTTTAGCGGCATCACCGGGTTTTTTGCAGGACAGAGCCACGGCTTTGACATTGTCCCCTTGTGGGGCATTTTTTTTGGCATTAAAAAAATTAAGCCAGGTCTTGGTTACGGCAGGGTCAGCTAGATCGGACTTATTTAGAATTTTTAAACACGGGCGCTGGCGATACAGGCGAATTTCGTTAATCAGCGGATTGCTGCCAGCAGCGGGTATGCGTGCATCCAGCACTTCAATGACCACATCGATGCGCTCCATCGTCTCGGCGGCATCGCGCCGTGCTGCGGTCATGTGTCCGGGGAACCATTGTATGGCCATGTCTTGAATACAACTTAAGCAAAGGCGCATTTTACCCGATGATGCCCGGGATTTTTTAATAAACGCCGATCACCTTTATAAATTCAGACACGGCAGCAGCAAGCCGCGTAAATTTGAAAGTATGTCTGCTATTCGGTATAATTCAGCCTGTTTACTGGAAGTGTGATAACTGATTTTTGATGTTGAGCGGGATGAACACATCGTTCGTCCCGTTTCTTTGTGTCAATCAGCTGCATGAGTTTAATAGTGTGGCGAACCAAGAAATTATATTTTCTTTCAGTAAATTATCTTTGGCTTAAACATCATTTGGGGGAGTATCAGGTGTCGCAATTAAACCCCGCCATTCTTGTGCTTGCTGATGGAACGGTGTTTAGCGGTATTGCTATCGGCGCAACCGGGCTTGGAGTAGGTGAAGTGGTTTTTAACACTTCGATGACGGGCTATCAGGAAATTCTTACCGACCCTTCGTACTGTAAACAAATCGTCACGCTGACCTATCCGCACATTGGTAATGTTGGGGTTAATGCAGAGGACATCGAGGCGCGCCGCAGTTTCGTCAGCGGTCTGGTTATACGCGACTTATCCATGACGGTGAGCAACTGGCGTAGCACCCAATCTCTTTCGGATTATCTGAAGGCTAATAATATTGTTGCGATTGCGGATATTGATACGCGCAAATTAACCCGTCTAATACGCACCAAAGGCGCACAGAACGGCTGTATCGCAACGGGCACAGATCATGTTGCGGCCTTACAGGCAGCCCGCGAATTTGCCGGATTAAATGGCATGGACCTGGCGCAGGAGGTGAGCTGCAACCAACCCTATCAATGGAATGAACGAACCTGGCAATTAGAAGCAGGGGGCTACCGGACAGCGGAAAATTCCACTTTGCATGTCGTGGCCTACGATTTTGGCGTGAAGCACAATATTCTGCGTAAGCTGGCGGAGCGGGGCTGCAAGATTACCGTCGTGCCTGCGCGCACCAGTGCAAAAGAGGCGTTAGCGCTGAAACCGGATGGTATATTTTTGTCGAATGGTCCAGGTGATCCTGAGCCGTGTGATTATGCTATTGCTGCTACACAGCACTTCTTGGAAATTGGGATTCCATTGTTTGGTATTTGCTTGGGCCATCAAATTATGGGTTTGGCGGTGGGTGCCAAGACACTCAAAATGAAGTTTGGACATCGCGGTGCAAATCACCCAGTGCAAGATTTGCAAACTAAAAAAGTGATGATTACCAGCCAGAATCACGGCTTCGCAGTCGATGCCACAACCTTGCCTGGCAATGCCCGCGTGACGCACATTTCATTATTCGACAAAACATTGCAAGGGTTTGAGTTGACCGACAAACCTGCGTTTTGTTTTCAGGGACACCCTGAAGCTAGCCCTGGCCCGCAAGATGCGGATTATTTGTTTGACCGATTCGTGAAAATGATGGGTGTTGTGCATGGCCACTAAAGCGAAAAATGTGGTGGCAGATAAAAAACCTGCTTTATTAACCGGACAAATCATAGATGGCATAGAAGGCCGAATTTACGCGATACGCGGACAGCGCGTGATGCTGTCACATGATCTCGCCGCGCTCTATCAAGTCGAAACCAAAGTGCTAATGCAGGCGGTGCAGCGCAACATCGAACGCTTTCCTGAAGATTTTTCATTTAAGCTTACAAATCAGGAATTTGTATTCTTGAGGTCACAGATTGTGACCTCAAGTTGGGGTGGTACTAGGGTGGCTCCTCAGGCTTTCACCGAGCAAGGTGTGGCGATGTTGTCCAGCGTATTAAAAAGCAAGCGAGCAGTGGGAGTGAATATTGAAATCATGCGAGCTTTCGTCAAGCTGCGTGGCTTGCTAGAGGGTAATAAAGAACTGACTCGCAAATTGAATGCAATGGAAAAGAAATATGACACGCAGTTTAGGGCGGTCTTTGATGCGATCCGAGAATTGATGGCTCCATTGCCAACCCCACCGAGAAAAAAACGCATCGGCTTCATTCAAGATTAATTCAACATGCCAAAACGCACCGACATCAAATCAATTCTAATCATAGGCGCGGGTCCAATCATCATTGGACAGGCGTGTGAGTTTGATTATTCCGGCGCACAAGCCTGCAAGGCACTGCGCGAAGAAGGCTATCGCGTCATTTTGGTGAACTCGAATCCGGCCACCATCATGACTGACCCCAACATGGCCGATGCCACATACATCGAGCCGATCACTTGGCGCATCGTAGAAAAAATTATTGCTAAGGAAAAACCAGATGCGATTCTGCCCACGATGGGTGGGCAAACCGCGCTGAATTGCGCGCTGGATTTAGCCAAGCATGGTGTGCTGGAAAAATATGGTGTAGAGATGATAGGTGCGTCGCGTGATGCCATTGACATGGCCGAAGATCGCGAAAAATTCAAGCAAGCCATGACGCGGATTGGCTTGGCTTCGGCGCGTTCGGTGATTGCGCATAGCATGGAAGAAGCATTGCAAGTACAGCAGATGTTGGGTTTTCCAACTGTCATTCGTCCTTCATTTACGATGGGTGGCTCGGGCGGCGGCATCGCTTACAACCGTGAAGAGTTCATGGAAATTTGCGAGCGTGGCTTGGAGGCCAGCCCCACTAAAGAATTGTTGATTGAAGAATCATTGCTGGGTTGGAAAGAGTTTGAGATGGAAGTGGTGCGGGATCGCGCCGATAATTGCATCATCATTTGCTCGATTGAAAATCTGGATCCGATGGGCGTGCATACGGGAGATTCGATCACTGTAGCACCCGCACAAACATTGACAGACAAAGAATATCAAATTTTGCGTAATGCCAGTATTGCGGTTTTGCGTGAAATTGGTGTGGATACGGGTGGCTCGAATGTGCAGTTTGCCATTAATCCAGTCGATGGTCGCATGGTGGTGATCGAAATGAATCCGCGTGTGTCGCGTTCCTCTGCGCTGGCTTCCAAGGCGACTGGTTTTCCGATTGCTAAAGTGGCAGCAAAGCTGGCGGTAGGTTACACGCTGGATGAACTTAAAAACGAAATTACAGGTGGCGCAACGCCTGCCTCATTTGAGCCGAGCATCGATTATGTGGTGACTAAAATTCCGCGTTTTGCATTTGAAAAATTTCCGCAGGCTAATGATAGGCTCACCACGCAAATGAAATCGGTGGGCGAAGTGATGGCGATAGGCCGCACTTTTCAGGAATCTTTCCAAAAGGCTTTGCGCGGTTTAGAGGTGGGCGTGGATGGGCTGGACGAAAAATCGACGGACATGGATTTAATCGCCACTGAGCTGCGTGCGCCGGGGCCGGATCGCATCTGGTATATAGGTGATGCTTTCCGGCTGGACATGTCGCAGGAGCAAGTGTTTAATTTAAGTAAAGTTGATCCTTGGTTTCTGGCGCAAATAGCAGATTTAATTAAACGTGAAGCCGCACTGGCAGGCCGTAAACTGGACGCATTAAGTGCGGCTGAATTGCGTGAGCTTAAACGCTGCGGTTTCTCAGATCGACGTTTGGCGAAGTTGTTGGATTGTTCAGCCGATGCCGTGCGTGCGCGTCGTCACACCTTAAATATTCGTCCGGTCTATAAGCGTGTCGACACCTGCGCGGCGGAGTTCGCCACCAACACCGCTTATCTGTATTCCACCTATGAAGATGAGTGTGAAGCGCAACCGACCAACAATAAAAAAATTATGGTGCTGGGCGGTGGACCGAATCGCATCGGGCAGGGTATTGAGTTTGATTATTGCTGTGTCCATGCTGCGCTGGCCTTGCGCGAAGATGGTTATGAAACCATCATGGTCAACTGTAATCCTGAAACAGTTTCGACTGATTACGATAGTTCGGATCGTTTGTATTTTGAACCCTTAACGCTAGAAGATGTGCTGGAAATTGTGGCCGTGGAAAAGCCATTTGGCGTGATCGTACAATACGGCGGGCAAACGCCACTCAAGCTGGCACGCGGCTTGGAGCAAAACGGAGTCAACATTATTGGCACCACGCCCGACATGATAGATTGCGCGGAAGACCGCGCGCGCTTCCAACAAATGCTAAAAAAATTGGGCTTGAAGCAACCGCCCAATCGCACCGTGACCAACGCTGAGCAAGCTGTAGCGGCGGCGCAGGAAATCGGCTATCCGCTGGTGATGCGCCCCAGCAACGTGCTCGGCGGTCGGGCGATGGAAATCGTACATGCTCAGTCTGACCTTGAACGCTATATGCGTGATGCAGTTGAGAGCGCGAAAGTTTTTCCGGAACGTATGCCGATATTGCTGGATCGTTTTTTGAATGATGCCATCGAAGTCGACGTGGATGCTGTATGCGATGGCGTGGAAGTGCTGATTGGCGGCATCATGGAACACATCGAAGAAGCGGGCGTGCATTCCGGTGATTCGGCGTGTTCGTTGCCGCCATTTAGTTTGTCGCCCGAATTGCGTGACGAGTTGCGCCGCCAGACCAAAGCCATGGCGATGACTCTAAATGTGGTGGGCTTGATGAATGTGCAATTCGCTATTCAAGGTGAGACGGTGTATGTGCTGGAAGTGAATCCGCGTGCTTCGCGGACCGTGCCATTTGTGTCCAAGGCAACGGGCATTCCTTTAGCTAAAGTAGCGGCGCGCTGCATGGTGGGCATCAGCCTGGCGCAGCAAGGGCATTTGCGCGAGGTGATTCCGCCTTATTATTCAGTGAAAGAAGCGGTTTTCCCCTTTATTAAATTTCCTGGCGTGGATACGATTTTAGGGCCGGAAATGAAATCTACAGGCGAGGTCATGGGCGTAGGTGACACGTTCGCCGAAGCGTTTGTAAAATCGCAATTGGCGGCGGGGGTGAAATTACCGACTTCAGGTAAAGTATTCATCAGCGTGCGCGGCGCGGATAAACCAGGTGCGGTAGAAGTTGCCAAGAGTCTGCACAGCATGGGCTTTATTTTGTTGGCAACGCGCGGTACGGCGCAGGTGTTGGCCGACGCGGGGGTGGCAGTTACAGTGGTAAACAAAGTGGCCGAAGGCAGGCCGCATATTGTAGACATGATTAAAAATCGTGAAATCAGTTTAATAATTAACACCGTGAACAGCAATCGCAGTTCGATGCAGGATTCTTATTCGATACGTCATGCAGCGTTACAAGGGCGCGTGACTTATTACACCACGCTGGCGGGCGCACGCGCCGCTTGTTTGGGGATGCAGCATTTGACCGGGATGCGGGTGTATGATTTGCAATCGCAACATTTAAGGTTAGGGAAACGCTGATTAAATGTCTGCGCGGGTGAATTCACCCGCAAGGGGTAGGCCGATGGGTTCCCGGCTGCTATGCAGCCACCCATTCGCACGCTGTGTTGCACCAAAGGTACGCAATCCGCTATCTGGCAAGCCAGATGCGGAATTGTCAGCGCGGTACTCGGAATCCTCATGTACACTTCGTACACTACGGTTCCTGCGTGCCGTGCGCCTTGCACTTCTCCCCGCTCGCCGATTTAATCAGCGTTTCCGTAAGTAAGTTAGAACGTAATTTCAGAGTATTTGAGGAGAAGCCAAGATGAGTAAAGTGCCATTAACGCTAATCGGCGCAGAACTTTTGCGTAGCGAGTTACACCGGCTGAAAACTGTTGAGCGCCCGTGGGTGATTAACGCCATTTCGGAAGCGCGTGCGCAAGGTGATTTATCTGAAAATGCCGAATACGAAGCCGCCAAAGAACGTCAAAGTTTTATTGAAGGCCGTATCATTGAGCTGGAAGGCAAGCTGAGTAACGCGCAGATCATAGACCCCAGAACGCTCAGCGCGGATGGACGCTGTGTGTTTGGCGCAACTGTGGTGCTAGAAGCCTTAGCCAGCGGAGATGTGGTGACGTATCAAATTGTGGGCGATGACGAGGCAGATATTAAACAGAGAAAAGTATCTATAGGCTCACCGATTGCCCGCGCCCTGATCGGTAAATATAGTGGTGACATTGCTGAAGTGCAGGCTCCGGGCGGGGTGCGGGAATATGAGATTGTGAATGTGCAGTATATTTAGTTGGGAGTCGCTACAGGGCGAACCAAAAAATTAAATTTGGCGGTGTTAAATCTTGGCTCAGAATGCTCATTGACAGCAGAGTAAATTTCACTTCCTTACCCATATTTTCCTTGTGCTGCATTCCTTGAGCGACTTCTGACATAACAAAATTAAAGTGATCCCTCAGTCAAGTATTCATACGTCGTACTGCAAATGAATTGCACCATCACGCTTGACGTTATGAACGCACCTCGTTAATATTCTCTCATGGCAATCAAGAGTTTCAAATGCAAAGACACTCAAGCACTCTTTTTGGGTCAGCGTGTTCGTCGTTGGATCAACATTGAACGTCCAGCACTACGCAGGCTTGAGCAACTTGATTGGTCTGCTGTGCTCGAAGATATGCGTGTGCCGCCCGGCAATCATTTAGAAGCGTTGAAAGGAAATCGTCGGGGGCAGTACAGCGTTAGAATCAACGACCAATGGCGCATTTGTTTTATTTGGAGCGTAGAGGGTGCGAATAATGTCGAGATTGTGGATTATCACTAAAGGAGTTTGATGATGCGTAAAGTTCCCCCTGTTTCGCCTGGAGAAATGCTGGAAGAAGAATTTTTGAAGCCGCTTGGTTTGACCAAGTATCGGCTGGCTAAAGATATTGGCGTGCCGCCGCAGCGCATTGGAGATATCGTAGCAGGCAAGCGCGCCATTACCGCAGATACTGATTTGCGTTTGTGTCGGTACTTTGGCCTCAGTGATGGATGGTGGTTGCGCGGTCAGGCCAATTACGATATTGCGATTGCCCGCGAAACGCTGGGCGCATCCATTTCACGTATCTCGCGCTGTCAATTATTGGCAGCTTGAATAATATTTAAGATGCAGCCAAGAAGCGTGGGTCACTATCGCCCACGTAAATATCAAGTCATCATTCAAGTTAACCTAATTTTCTGCCGTAAATGACAGCATTCCCGCAACCGTGAAACCCTCTAAAACCAGCAAACAATGGATGCGTGAGCATGTCAACGATCCATATGTGCAGCGCGCGCAGAAGGAGGGATATCGCTCGCGTGCGGCGTATAAACTGTTGGAAATTGATAAGCGCGATCATTTAATGAAGCCAGGTATGGTGGTGATTGATCTGGGTGCTACGCCCGGTGGCTGGTCGCAGGTTGCAGCCGCTAAAGTAGGTGTGACGGGCAAGGTGATTGCCCTGGATATTCTGCTTATGACACCTATATTCGGCGTGGACTTTATTCAGGGCGATTTTCGCGAGGCGAGTGTTTTGGCACAGTTGCAGGAACAATTGCCAAAAGGATCAACAGCGAAGCAAGTTGGACTTGTAATTTCCGATATGGCACCCAATATAACTGGCATCGCAGTGACCGATCAGGCCAGCGCAATTTACTTAGCCGAGCTGGCCTTGGATTTGGCGGTGCAGCAATTACAACCCGGTGGCGCATTTTTGGTGAAGGTCTTTCAGGGCGCGGGGTTTGAGGAGTATCTGAAGTTAATGCGGCAACATTTCACCAAAGTTGTGACGCGCAAGCCAGATGCGTCACGGGATCGCAGCAGTGAATTGTATCTTTTAGGGATAGAAAAGCGTTAAGGCTATTGAGTATTCGCCTCATAAGTAGTTTAATGGCAAGTAGTTTAATGGGCATCAAAATGGCAAAAATGCCGGCAGAGGAGTGAATGTGAATAATTTATTTAGAAGTGTTGGAATCTGGTTGGTTGTAGCCTTGGTGCTGATGACTGTGTTTAATCAATTTAGCGGTCGCCAGCAAATGGGGGCGCAGGTACAGATGGATTATTCGCAGTTTATGGAAGAGGCCAGGAACGGCAGTATAGCCAAAGTGACCATAGAGGGGCGCACCCTGAGAGCTGTAGCCAATGATGGCAAGCGAATTATCTCGTATGCGCCGCAGGATTTATGGATGGTTTCGGATTTGATTCGAGACGGAGTCAAGATCGAGGTGAAACCTGAGGAAGAACCTTCATTGCTAATGAATTTATTTGTATCCTGGTTTCCCATGTTATTGCTGATTGGGGTGTGGATATTTTTCATGCGCCAAATGCAAGGCGGCAGCAAGGGCGGCGGTTTATTCTCATTTGGTAAAAGCAAAGCGAAATTATTGGATGAAAC
>JAKFXW010000086.1 GCA_021731185.1 Gallionellaceae bacterium | reverse complement strand
ATTGACATCGCGCTGGACATCTTCAATCAGCGATAGCACATCGCCCATGCCGAGCACGCGCGAGGCCATGCGCTCCGGGTGAAAGGCTTGCAGACCATTAAGCTTTTCGCTCACACCAACAAATTTAATCGGCTTGCCCGTGATATGCCGTACCGACAATGCAGCGCCACCGCGCGCATCGCCATCCAGCTTGGTCAGAATAATGCCCGTCAACGGCAGCGCATCGCCAAAGGCTTTGGCGGTATTGACCGCGTCTTGTCCGGTCATGGCATCCACTACAAATAAAGTTTCTATGGGATTGAGTGCTGCGTGCAACTGCTGAATTTCTTGCATCATCGCCGCATCAATCGCCAGGCGACCCGCCGTGTCGACCAGCAACACATCGTGATGGTGATGGCGCGCATAATCGAGGGCGGCCAAGGCAATATCACGCGGCTTTTGGCTGAGGTCGGATGGAAAAAAATCAGTGTCGATCTGCGCCGCCAATAAGCGTAATTGCTCAATCGCGGCGGGACGATAAATATCGCAACTGACCAACAACACTTTTTTCTTAAATTGCTCGCGCAGCAATTTTGCCAGCTTGCCACTGGTGGTAGTTTTACCTGCGCCTTGCAAACCCGCCATTAAAATTACGGCGGGCGGTACGGCAGATAAATTCAACGTATCGTTATGCTCACCCATCAGGCGAGTAAGCTCGCGATGCACGATACCCACCAAGGCTTGCCCCGGAGTCAGGCTATCCATAACCTCCTGCCCCAGCGCAGCTTGTTTCACCTGCGCGGTGAATTCTTTTACCACGGGCAAGGCGACATCCGCTTCGAGCAAGGCCAAACGTACTTCGCGCAGTGTGTCCTGGATATTGCTTTCAGTCAGGCGCGCCTGGCCACGCAGATTTTTTATTACGCCGGATAGGCGTTGGGTCAGGTTGTCCAGCATATTCGGTTAATCCTCTTTAGTCTTACTGTGTCACAAAGCGATCAAGGGATGCAGTGCAAGGCAAAATCTGGCGAAAAAGCGGAGTTTACATTTAGTAAATGAGCATTTTAAGCCAGATTTTAACGCCGCAATGCGCCCTTCAGCGTTTTGTGACACAGTAAGATTGAGACACCTGCAAGCAACAAGCTTACAGCGCAGATAGTGTAGAATTCGTGAAGTCTAAACACCCTGCTTAAAAATGTCTAACCCTTCTTTGTTATATAGCACGCTTCTATATGGGCTGGTTTTTTTCGCCTACAGCGCATTGGCACTCCACTTTTGGCGCGTCCAACTTGCTGGCGGCGGCGACGCACTCAATCAAGGCATCACCGGACATTGGGTTGTTTTACCGCTCACGTTGCACGCTTATTTATTATATGGAAATTTATTTAGCAGCGGCGGAATAAATTTGAGCTTGGTCTACGCACTATCCTTAATATTGTGGCTCACCATGTTGGTGTATTGGATAGCGCGACTTTTTTATCCCATCACCAGCCTGCAAACACTGGTTTTGCCCCTAGCTGCATTGGGCGCACTCCTCCCAGCATTATTCCCCGCCACACAACCCCATCCTGCTGACGGTATGTCATTCGCCATGCAGGCACATATTCTGACAGCGATGTTTGCCTACTCCTTGCTGACCATTGCTGCGTTACATGCAGGGCTCATGTCGCTGGTCGAAAGAAAATTGCATCACGCCAACTTACCGCGCATGTTGCAAGGTCTGCCGCCCTTGCTGACTATGGAAATCTTATTGTTCCGCATTATCGGTGCGGGCTTTGTATTGTTAACGCTCACGCTCATTTCGGGCATGGTATTTTCGGAGCAGCTATTCGGACAACCTTGGAAGTTAAATCACAAAATGTTGTTTGGTTTTATTTCCTGGACAGTGTTTGCAGTACTATTGCTCGGACATTATTTGCGCGGCTGGCGTGGACGCACCGCCGTGCATTGGACCATGAGTGGCTTTGTATTTTTAATATTGGCTTATCTGGGTAGCAAGTTTGTGCTGGAAGTTTTACTGATCCGCTAGATTGAGCGCGCCAACAAACAGGCTTATCAACGCTAATCAGAAATACGCGGTTTTCCTTATATAATGTAGCATTAAAATTTATAGGCAACTTGTCGTTCCAGAGGACGGCGCAAAAGCGCACCGCCTCTGAACTTGGACGTTGAACATTTACAACATCAATAGGAGAAAGTCATGAATAACACTGAAAAGAAACAGGCGATAGGGACTCTGAATGAAATAATGGAGCTGGAATTAGCAGGGGTGGTTCGTTATACGCACTATTCCCTTATGGTTTTCGGATATAACCGTATCCCTATAGTGGCTTGGCTTAAAGATAATGCATCGGAAGGTCTTGCTCATGCCCATAAGGCAGGTGAGTTGGTGACCATGCTGGGCGGTCATCCATCGCTTAAAATTGGTACGTTATTAGAAACGGAAAAACATAATATAGGGGACATTCTTAGGGAAAGTCTTGAGCATGAAAAAATAACGGGGGCGGCCTATTATAAGCTTTTGAAATTGGTAGAAGGAAAATCCGTAGCATTGGAGGAGTACGCCAGAGAAATGATTTACCTAGAAGAACTGCATCTTGATGAAGTTAATAAAATGCTGAGAACCCCAGGAGAAATTAAGCCATTCAATGTCTGACGTGTGGATAAGCCCCGCGCGAAGCGCGGGGATGGAATATGACCGTACAGACTTCCCCGGCAAAATAAATTTAAAGAGTCACTTATTTTTGCCTTTAAAAAATCTCTTCGCAGGCAAGAAGATCTATTTCAGCGACAATTATCAGCCATGTCGTGAGTACTCGGTCTGTGCCGCTATCTCAATGCGTTGTACTTGTCTCAATTTGGCTGGTAATTTCTTTGAGATCCTTGGGATATAGCACAATTTCAATTCGACGGTTAGATGATCTTCCCTCTTCAGAGTCGTTCAAAGCAATAGGGCGAGTGTCTGCGTAACCTACTGCAGCAAGGTACTGCCGGTCTACCCCGCTTTGCTCAATCAGGAAGCGCACCACAGTTGTGGCTCGTGCGGTCGAGAGTTCCCAATTCGTTTTAAACCGATTCTGTAATTTGGCGCTGATAGGTACATTGTCAGTATGACCTTCGATGCGAATCTGTTTGTCAGTGATGTTTTTCAAAATGTCTCCGACCTCTTTTAACACCTTGACGCCAGTCGGTTTCACTTGAGCCTGCCCGGAATCAAACAGGACACGCTCTACCATATTGATGGTTAAACGATCACGTACCTGTTGAATGGTGATATTGCCCTTGGAAATTTCATCTTGCAGCGATTTTGATAGCTCTTCATGTGTTCGTGTCAGGCGATTTATTTCTTCTTCTTTTGCTTCTTTTGCTAAACGTTCCTGCTCTAGCATTGCTGCAAGTTGCAATTGCTCCTGCCTAAGTTGCTCGCGCTCCTGCGCTATGCGGGCAGCGTTGGCTTCAAGCCCAGATGCCTTTTCCTGTAGTGCGGCTATTTCTGCCTGCGCTGAGGTACTTCCGCTCGCGAGCTTCTGTTCGAGATCTATGATGTGACCGCGCACGTTGCCGAGCTCACTGTTCAGTTGTCCTTTCTCATTCTCCAAGCTATCCAAGCGAGACTGCAACTCGTTGGAGCGTGTCTCTAGTGCTTCACGTTCTTTTAGCAAGGAGCTCGCCTGTTGTTCTGCAGCTTTGCGCTGAGCTGCCTCCTTATCCAGATTGTTTTGTATCCCGGTCAATTGTTGCTGCAACTGTGCGGATGATTTCTTCGCAGCATCAAGCTCGGCGAGCGTCTTAGTGTGAGTTCCCGTACTCACACAACCACTCATAGCCGTCGCACAGAGCATGATCAATGCGGTAAGCCAGAATGGTAAGGTTTGGTCAATTGAAATGCGATGCATTGTTTCCTCCTTTTTCTTTGTTGGCTATTTTACTAAATCAGGTCAAGTTCCTAATGAATGATAGGCACGCCCACCTTATTGCTTCTGGTCAGCTACCACAAAAGCACCGTAATTGTACACCATGGCGCATCATCCCGATTTTGATCTTTTCCTGTCAATGTTAAAGGAAGCACTGATTTAATCCCACATGTACCCCTTTTGCGGGTACATGTGGGATTAAATCAGTGCTTCCTAAAGTAATGCCAAGTCGCTTTGACGCTTCTTGTCGGCTGATTTTTTCTCGTCCAGTAGCTCCAATACCTGTGCTTCTTTTAATTCTTTTTGGTTCATAAGTTTGTCTGTTTTCAATCTGTCCAACTCTGTTTTTAACAGGGATGAGTTTAATCACTAGCGGACATTATTACTTTGCGCTAATAGGGGCTGACACGAGCCTTGCCACGAGGGGGTAAAATGTCGTAGAATTCGCGCCCTTTTGGGTGTTCTAGATGTTTTATTCTGTATGCGTTGAATAACTGGAACGCCTGTAGGTTTTTGCTAATGAACAATGGGTTGGACTATGGTTATTATTCGATTTGCGCGTGGCGGTTCTAAAAACCGTCCGTTTTTTAATGTAGTGGTCGCGGATTCACGCAATCGCCGTGATGGTCGCTTTATTGAGCGCATTGGTTTTTACAATCCAATTGCGCCTGAAGGTCCAGAGGGTTCGCGCATTCAGTTGGATCGCGTTGCGTTTTGGCAGGACAGGGGTGCTCAAGTAAGCGATGCCGTGGCTAAGCTGGTTAAGCGTGCTGGGGTAAAATCTGGAACAAGTGCCGCAGCTCCAGTCTGACGTTCAGCCGCTCATGCTGGTCATGGCGCGAATTATCGGCGCACAAGGCATACTCGGTTGGGTGAAACTTAAAACCTATACTGAATATGCGGAAAGCCTGACGGACTATAAGATTTGGTGGCTAGGAAACCCGGATAGTGCAGGGACGAAAATTAAACAGTCGCACTGCACCCGCAAGGAGTACGCCGATGGATACCCGGCAGCTTCGCCGCCACCCTATCGCTGGCGAGAGCAGGCTGTTGAAACCTTCGCTGTGCAAAACAAAGGGTTGATTGCAAAATTCCCCGGCTGTAATGATCGAACTGCCGCAGAAAGTTATCGCGGTTTACTGGTCGCCATCCCGCGTAATTTATTGCCACCGCAGCCGGAAGGTGAATTCTACTGGTCTGATTTAATCGGCTTAAGTGTAGAAAATGTCCCACAAGGGGACAATGTGGTGGGCGAACATTTGGGTATAGTGGAAAATTTGATGGACACTGGCGCAAACCAAGTACTGTGTGTGCGCATGGTCAATAAGAAAGAATTGCTGATTCCGTTTATAGGCAGCGCGATTAAGCAAGTGAGTGTGGCAGATAAAAAAATAAGTGTGGATTGGGCGGTAGACTGGGATAAGCACTGATTGATGGGCTTCACTAAAAACTTAAAGTTATAAGCAAGACAAGGCGCAAATAAAAAAAGGTTACGCCGCATATATTCAAATATGTAAGGAAGTTTTTTTTATGCGGCAACGCAGTATTGCACCTAAATTTGGGTTTTTAGAAATGCGTTTTGATGTCATTACCTTATTCCCTGAAATGTTCGATGCCATCACGCAGCACGGCATCACCCGGCGCGCAGCCGAACAAGGTAAGTTTGCATTAAAGACTTGGAATCCGCGCGAGTTTACGCACGACAAACATCGAACGGTAGATGACAGGCCATACGGTGGCGGCCCTGGCATGTTGATGTTGGTTGAACCGTTGGCGCAGGCGATAGCTGCTGCCAAACAGAGTCAGGCACAAGCAGGCATAGCAACAAGTTGTGTGATTCACCTGTCGCCACAAGGGCGTTTGCTGACACATAAAGTCGTGCAAGAATTATTGGCACGCGATACCGGATTTATTTTGTTAGCCAGCCGTTACGAAGGTGTAGACGAGCGGCTGATTAAGCAACATGTAGATGAAGAACTTTCCATCGGCGATTATGTTTTGTCCGGTGGCGAGTTAGCGGCGATGGTGGTGATAGACAGCATGGTGCGGCAGTTGCCGGATGTATTAGGCGATGCTGAATCGGCACAGCAGGATTCATTTGTAAATGGCCTGCTGGATTGTCCTCACTACACGCGCCCGGAAGTATTTCAAGGCGATGAAGTCCCCGAAGTTTTATTATCAGGACACCACGCCGAGATAGAGAAGTGGCGGTTGAAACAGGCGCTCGGTCGCACCTGGCAACGCCGCCCGGATTTTCTGACAACACGTCAGTTAACACAACAGGAAGCTCGACTACTGGCAGAGTACCAGCAGGAACAAGCCTCCGCACAACAAGAGGAATCAAAATGAATCTGCTCGCTATATTGGAACAAGAAGAAATCGCCCGCCTAGGTAAAATGATCCCGGGTAAAGTCATCCCGTATTTTTCGCCCGGCGACACCGTGGTCGTGAACGTTAACGTCGTAGAAGGCGAACGCAAGCGCGTGCAAGCATTTGAAGGCGTAGTCATCGCCAAGCGTAAAGGAAAAAGTCTGAACGCCTCGTTCATCGTGCGCAAAATGTCGGCAGGAGAGGGCGTGGAACGCACCTTTCAAACCTATTCACCGTCGATTGCCAGCATCGAAGTCAAACGTCGTGGCGATGTGCGCCGTGCAAAACTTTATTACCTGCGTGATCGTTCTGGTAAATCAGCGCGGATTAAAGAAAAGCTAATTGCCCGTAGTGCTGCGTAAAATTAGTGTTGTAACTATACATAGCGACATAAATCTACTGCGCGAATGAATGGCTGTGTTGCGCGGTACTCGGAGTCCTCATGTACGTCTATGTACACTCCGGCTCCTGTGCGCCGCACGCCTTGCCCTTCATCCGCTCGCTACGATTTATGACGCTATGTATAATAAAAAGCGGGAGGTCAGGCCTCCCGTTTTTTATTGCCTGCTTGAAATAGTTCACAGGCTCATGGAGGATTAAATCGGTGCTTCCTTAGTTCTTCAAGCTGAAAGATAGTCGGACACTTTTTTGTTGCTGACTATTGAGAAACGGCCTGTAGTTGATTAAAGTAAAATTACTACTCTATCTCATGGAGCAATCAAACACTGTGTCGCCACGCATTTTTTTCTCAACTTTGTTAATCGCTGCCGCATTAAGTTTAGTGTGGGGTTTGATGAGTGGTGCATTGCCGCTCACCTCGGCAGAGGTGTGGCGGGCACTGTTAGGCAATGGTGACGAAGTTGCCAGCGAGGTGTTGTGGCAATTGCGGATGCCGCGAGTGTTGGCGGGATTTGCGTGCGGTGGGTTGTTAGCTTTATCTGGTGTGTTATTGCAGGCATTGCTGCGTAATCCGCTGGCCGATCCTTATATTTTAGGCATTTCCAGCGGCGCGGCGGTGGGTGCGCTGGCGGCGATGTTACTCGGCGCGAGTTTGGTTTTCGTGCAACTATCGTCTTTAACAGGCGCGATGCTGGCTATTCTGGCTGTGTTCGGCTTGGGCTTCCGGCAGGGTGAACGTAATATCTACCGCCTGTTACTAACTGGCGTGGTGCTAGCCTCCGGCTGTGGCGCGTTGATCAGTCTGTTATTGACGCTGGCATCTGGCGAGCAAGTCAAAGGCATGTTGTTTTGGTTGATGGGCGATTTGTCGCATCCGCAAGGTTTGCCGCTGGCTTGGATAGTGTTGCTGGCGGTGGGCGCAGGTGCGGTGATATTTTCCAACGGGCTGGATGTGTTGGCTGGCGGACTCAGTCGAGCAGCATCGCTGGGTGTGGCAGTAGGACGTTGGCAAATCGCCCTGTATTTTTCTGCTGCTGTATTGACCGTCGCCGCGCTGCAATTAGGTGGCAGCATCGGTTTTGTTGGCTTGATGATTCCCCACGCGGTGCGCCTGCTGGGCGTGAGCGCGCATCGATGGTTGATTCCGTTATCGGTATTATTGGGCGGTAGCTTCTTGGTTTTGGCGGACACTTTGGCGCGCACGTTGTGGTCTCCGCTGCAACTACCAGTGGGCGTGTTTACCGCGCTGCTTGGTGTACCTGTATTGCTGTGGTTGTTGAGTCGGCGACGATGAAAAATGTAACTTCCGTTGCACCTATGTTGCAAACACAAAGCCTCACTGTTGCGATAGGCGACAAGGTGATTTGCCACGACTTAAATTTAACCATACAACCCGGCGAATGTTGGGGCGTGTTGGGACAAAACGGCGCAGGTAAAACCACCTTGCTACGTACCTTGGCCGGATTACACGCGCCGCAATCCGGCACAATCAGTTGGCAAGGCGAACCCTTGCCCACCCACACTCGACGTGACTTGGCACAAAATCTTGGCGTGTTGCTGCAAAGCGAAAGCGGTGCCCCACAAGGGGACAATGAGTTTTGGGGTAGCGTGCTGGAATATGTTTTGTTGGGTCGCTTTCCGCATCGAGCCACCTTATTTGGCTATAACGCAGATGACGAAGCCATCGCCCGGCAAGCACTGGTTGCCGTCGAATTGGCCGATTGGGCACAACGCTCGTTGAATACCCTGTCCGGCGGCGAGCGGCAGCGTGCCGCCATCGCACAAACGCTGGCGCAGCAAGCGCAATGCTATTTATTGGACGAACCTTTGCAACATCTGGATTTACGCCACCAGGCGCAAGCCATGCGCGTATTCAGCCAGCTTCAGCAACAAGGACGCAGCTTGTTAATGGTATTGCACGACACACTATGGGTGCAGCGCAGTTGCAATCGCTTGTTATTACACTTTGCTGATGGGCAGGTGCGGCATGGGTTGGCGCAGGATTTGTTTACACTGGAAAATTTAGAAGCTTTGTATCAATGTCGCTTGCGTGAGTTGACAGTGGAGGGGGAGCGTTGCTTTGTACCGAGTACATAAGGGCATCTCTAAAAATCCAACTTCCGTCGCCATACTGTGTTGCCCTCAAAAAATTATTCCTAACATATCAAACATATGCGTCGTCATAATTTTTTGTTCGCGCCGTGTCTGGCTTAGCAATTTGAATTTTTAGAGATGCCCATAACGTGCTTGAATCTTTCTAAGCCAACTGCGGTTTCCAAGTTAATGGGTGTGCCCACGCAGAGTGTATGAAATATTTGCCGCGTGGGTAGGTAAATCTCGGCTATTTTGCCCTGCACAGCTATTTGCTCCCGTCAAGCCTGGTGGAATCTCTGGTGGAATCTCTACCCGCCAAACCTGATGGGAAAGGAGTAAAATTGGCATTTTATGTCGCAGCTAATTGCGACATTGTCCCCTTGTGGGGCATTTTTATGGCATTAGGAGCAAATGATTAAAAGATTGTTAAAGCACATGTTTGGCAAGGTTGCCCAGATTCAGATTGTTGGCAGATGCCATATTATTCCCTTTGAGTTGCATAGCGTGAGTCGCGAGGGGATTAGCCCCGCAGCACGGCGAGTGGCTGAGGAGTTGCAGGCCGCCGGATTTCAGGCTTTTGTGGTGGGGGGGGCGGTGCGCGATTTGCTGCTGAACAGGTATCCCAAGGATTTTGACATTGCTACGAATGCCACGCCAGAAGCAGTGCGTAAAGTGTTCCGCCGCTCACGTATCATCGGGCGACGCTTTCGCCTGGTGCATGTGATGTTTGGTTCGGATACGGTTGAAGTGTCGACTTTTCGTCGCGCCATTGAGCATGATGAAGCCGAGACCGACGAGCATGGACGCTTGCTGCGCGATAACGAATTTGGCGATCAGGAGCAGGATGCCGCGCGCCGCGACTTTACCGCCAATGCCATGTTCTATGATCCCACCACACAGGCCATTTACGATTATCACCATGGCTATGAAGATATACGCGCCAATACTTTGCGTATGATCGGCGATCCGGCGGTGCGTTATCGCGAAGACCCGGTGCGTATGCTGCGCGCAGTGCGGCTGTCGGCCAAGCTCGGTATGCAAATCGAAGCGGCGACGGCCGCGCCTATTTCGCAATTGAAAGATTTGTTGGTCAATGTACCGGAAGCACGGTTGTTGGATGAGATGCTGAAACTGCTGCTGTCTGGTCATGCCTACGAGTGTGTTAAAAAATTACGCAGTATGAATTTGCATCATGGATTGTTACCGATGTTGGACGTGATACTGGAGCAGCCCATGGGCGAAAAGTTTGTCATGCTGGCGCTGCAAAATACCGACAAGCGCATCAGCGAAGATAGGCCTGTTTCACCCGCATTTTTATTTGCGGCATTGTTGTGGCATGAAGTGTTGGCTGCCTGGATAGCCCGTCAAAAGGCAGGTGAGCGACCCGTGGCAGCACTGCATGAGGCGATGAGCGAAGTGTTGGAAAGACAGCGCGCGCAGCTGGCCATTCCGCGCCGATACGATACGGTCATGAAAGAAATCTGGCTGTTGCAACCGCGTTTCACACAGCGCAGCGGGCAACGACCATTGCGTTTACTGGCGCAGGAGCGCTTTCGCGGTGCGTATGATTTTCTGCTGTTGCGCTGCGAAAGTGGCGAAATCGATATGCAACTTGGCGCATGGTGGACAGAGTTTCAAGATGCCAGTGAGGAGCGCCGCACTGAAATGTTGCAGATAGATGAAGCGCCCAAAAAACCACGCCGTCGAAAAAAGAAGGCCGCGCCTGTACCCGGCGATGCCCAGCCAGATACCACTGGGCAGGGCCCCACAGGGGGACAATGTGAAACCAAGCCAGCTGAGGTCAGGCTGGCCGAATTTCCTACAGATTGATGAAGCATATTGTTTTTGTAGGTCTAGGCAGCAACTTGGGCGGTAATGAGGGTGGCAGTGGAAGCAACCCGCAGACTAATGTGCTGCACGCGCTGCAAGCGTTGAACAAATTGCCGAAAAGCCACGTAGTCGCTTGTTCTTCGCTGTATCGTAGTGCGCCTATCGGATATTTAGCTCAACCCGATTTCATCAACGCGGTAGCTAAATTAGAAACCGAATTATCGCCCTCGATACTGCTGCAAAATTTGTTGGCAATGGAGCGAGCGCAAGGTCGATTGCGACAATTTAAAAATGCCCCGCGCACGCTTGACCTAGATATGCTGCTGTACGACGATTTACAACATCATGAACATGGCTTGACGCTCCCGCATCCGCAAATGCATTTACGCGCATTTGTGTTGCAGCCACTGTTGGAAATTGCGCCGGACTGTGTAATCCCCGGCATCGGCTCAGCGGCGGCGGCATTGAATTATTGTCAGGAGCAGAAATTGGAAAGACTGATAGACTAAGCCGGAAAGGCTGATTAATGTTGTTCGATAAATATCGTTATGTCGTGGTAGAGGGGCCGGTCGGCGTGGGGAAAACTAGCCTGGCGCGCCGTTTGGCAGAGTATTCCGGAGCAACTATGTTGCTCGAAAAATCAGAAGAAAATCCATTTTTGGCACGCTTCTATGAAAATCCTACGCGCCATGCCTTGTCCACGCAGTTATTTTTTCTTTTTCAACGTATCAACGAAGTACGCGAATTAACGCA
>JAKFXW010000092.1 GCA_021731185.1 Gallionellaceae bacterium | reverse complement strand
AGCATTACCTCATCAAATTCAGCTTTCAGTGCATCAAGTGTCACCTGCCCCGACAGCAGACGCGGCAGCAGCAGGTCGCGGGTGCGGCGGAGGTTGGCGGTTTGGCGTTTCAAAGTGATTACCTGTTCGGAAAGCGGCTCAAGAATTTCTTTTGCCCTTTCTCGTAGTGCTGATGGTGGCCAAACAATCGGGATCGTTTTGATGTGCATGTCGCCAAGATGCGCAACGGTTGTGCCTACGATGGCCATGTTGAATTCCTGTATTGGTCGCTCTAACGCCAAGAACAAATGGTAGTTTCCAATTTCACCTTGCGATTCAAATCGCGCCACTCGCTGATTCTGAAGCGCGAGGCCGTTCGACCAAATACACATGTGGAAGTCGCCATCCATACCAACCAGAATGTGTCCATTGTTGATTTGATACTTCACATCGCATTCTTCAGCCGAATAAGTTTCTGATGCGCCTGTCGGGATGTTGCGTATGCGCACAACAGGCAACCCGTTGCCATCAACATTAAAGCTTTGCGACTTGAGCGCACAGCCGTAAGTCACATTCGCAATGTCTTTCAGATTGCGCACCTCCCACCCCTGCGGTATCTGCCCAAATGGGGAATCGGTGAGGGGGACGGATTCGTGGCCGGGGTAGCGGAAGTGGACGAACCATTCGCGGTAGAGGCTGCGCGCCATATCTTCCAGTATGCGGATGCGCCGCTGGTTGTTTTCGATCAGCTCGTCGTAGGCCGAGAGAATGCCTGCTATGCGGCGTTGAGTTGAGAGCGGCGGAAGCTCTGGAATAGGGAGCGCCCGCACATCCTTCATATTTAAGTGAGCAACTGTGACACCGTTTGTCTTTGCATGAATGACACTTTGAATCTCTGGCCCATTCAGCAAATAATTCAGAAAGGCTGGAGATATTTTTGTGCGGTCAGGACGAATCAGAAGCGTTCTTTGCCCAAGGCAGGGCTTTAGTCCTTCAGGAACCATTGCCGCGTTCCCAACAGGAGCTTCACGCGCCATGATGATATCGCCTGCCTGCGGCACAGCACGCTTCGTCCAAAGTTGGTAAGTTTCCTCAGATACCCGATTGACGCCATCCAATATGAGGTAGCCACGCCCAATATTTGGCGTACGAATAGACGGATAGCCAGTTTCTTGCGTCGGAGCAGTTTTATGCTCACAGTCAACGATCATTTCTGAAAGCTCGCCCAGTTCCATCATTAAGCTTCCAAAATCTCCGCCGCATTCGAGGCAATGGTCTGCTCCAGTTCGCGCGCTTGTGCATTCAGTACTTCCAGTTCCTCGTTCAGCGTTTCCAGTTTTTCCTTGAAGTCCTCGTCGCTGACTGCTTCGCCAGCAGCCACGCCAACATAGCGGCCGGGATTTAGGCTCCAGCCTTGGGCTTCAATTTCGGCAAGGGTCGCGGCTTTGCACAGGCCGGGGATGTCGGCATAGCTTAGCGTTGTGCCAAACACTTCCGCCAGCTTGGCTTGGGCTGCTTCTCCGCCCAGGGTGGTGTCCGGCGCTTCGCCGCGATACAGCCGCACGATGTTGGCGATGAAGCCGATTTGTGCGTCCGACCAGTCGCGATGGGCGCGGTCGATTTGGCGGTTGATGTGGCGGGCATCAATAAAGAGGATGGTGTCGGCGCGCGAAACCCCTCCCTCACCCCCAACCCCTCTCCCGGAGGGAGAGGGGAGATTGGATTTGCCTTTGTCGAGAAACCACAGGGTGCAGGGCAGCGTGACGGTGTAAAACATGTTGGGGCCGACGGCGACCATCACGTCCACGGCGCGAGCTTCGATCAATTGCTTGCGGATTTCCTGTTCGCTGCTGCGCGCATCACTGGCGGAGTTGGCCATGACAAATCCGGCGCGGCCTTGGGCGTTCAGGCTGGAATAAAACAGTTGTATCCACAGCATGTTGGCGTTGTCGGTGCGCGGCACGCCGAATGGGAAGCGGCGACCGGCACCCACGTCTGAGGCCAGCCTGTCCTTGTCCACAGCGTTGACGTTGAACGGCGGATTGGCGAGAACGAAGTCGAATTTTCCGACGGCTTCGTGCGGGTCGTCGTAATAGCTGTTGATGTGGCCGCCGTGGCGGATGTCGCCTTCGAGGCCGTGGATGGCAAGGTTCATGCGCGCCAGGCGTCCGGTGTCGTCGGTTTTTTCGACGCCGTGGATGAACAGTTCGTCGGCGGCATTTTTTTGGTGTTCCGACACGAAGCGCGCGCTCTGCACAAACATGCCACCGGAGCCGCAGGCAGGGTCGAGGATGCGCCCGTGAAACGGCTCGATGACTTCCACCAGCAGGCGCACGATGGAGCTCGGCGTGTAGAACTCGCCGCCCTTTGATCCTTCGGTGCGGGCGAATTGGCCGAGGAAGTATTCGTAGATGCGTCCAAAGGCATCGTAGTCGAGACTGACGGGAATTTCGGAGACTTTCTTTAGCAACTCTTTGAGCAGTGTGCTGGTGAAGATTTGATAGGTGCGCGGCAACACGCCCGCCAGTTGCGGATTGTACTTTTCGATTTCTGCCATCGCGTCATTAATCGCTTGACCGACATTCGCACCTTCCGGCAGATTCAGTAAATGCGCGAAGCGCGCAGTCGCAGGCAAGAATATGACGCTCTCGGCATGGTAGGCGGCCGGTTCGTCAGTACGGGAAGTGGCGCGGCGGGAGGATGCCCCCGCCGATTCGAGTTGTTCGCGGCGCAGTGCAAAACGCGTTTCGGCAAACAACAGGAAGATGAGGCCCAGCACCGGCGCGGAATACTGCGCCGCAGTCAGCCCGGAGTTGGCGCGGAACTGGTCGGCGGCATTCCACAGGCGCTTTTCAAGGGTATCGGTGGCGGTGTCTCGTTCGGAGGGTGCGATCCAGTGCATTCGTTGTTCCCTGTCAGCGTGTATTTTTGTTGTCGGCGGATGCTAACACGAAGAGGGAAACGAGATATATATGCCGTTCGTCCTGGTGTTAGCCCCAAGTAGTAATGTCCGCTTTCTGGCAAATAGAAACGTCCGCTAGTGATACACCATTCGGCTGTTCAACCAGCGGAGGATATAACTAGAATGGACACGTTTATGAATCAACAAGAAGTGCAGCGCACACAGGTGTTGGAGTTACTCCACGCCCAGCAAATCACCCAACCCCAAGCCGCACAGTATCAGCACTCGCCAAGCGATATCAGCCAAGGCTTGGTGGGCTTAATCAGCCAGCAACGCTGTATTATTCCAATTACTAATAGCGATCAGCGGATTATCCGGGCTATATCTCTTTACAGATGATGGCAACGCAAATGCATTCATCGCTGCTGCTGAGCTAACACTGCTGAGCATAATGAACCACCCCGCAATCAGATACGGGGTATCAACTGCAAGATCAAACCCGCAGGCTGCTTGCCCGCATCCCGCCCCAAGGAGCGGGGAATTAAACCCGTAGAGATTAATAGATGATTCTGAACGCGATATGCCTCTGCCAAATAAGTTAAAATAACACGCTTTAATATGCATACTTAATTAAATGATGAACGCTCCGACAGTTACCCCCGTCCTGTTGCTCATTCTCGATGGTTTTGGCTATCGTGAAGATCCTGATCACAACGCAATTGCCCATGCCTACAAGCCCAATTGGGATAGGTTATGGCGCGATTATCCGCACACTTTAATTGAGGCTTCTGAATTATCCGTAGGCTTGCCACGTGAGCAGATGGGAAATTCCGAGGTGGGGCATTTGAACATTGGCGCGGGTCGGGTGATTTACCAGGAATTAACGCGGGTCGATGTGGCGATTGAGGATGGCAGTTTTTTCACCAACCCAGCCTTCACCCAGGCTGTGGCGCAAGCCAAACAACATGGCAGCACGTTACACATCATGGGGCTGCTTTCTCCTGGCGGCGTGCATAGCCACGAAACTCATATCCACGCCATGTTGCAACTGGCTGCGAATGCGGGTTTGAAAAAAATAAATCTCCACGCTTTTTTGGATGGTCGGGACACGCCACCGCGCAGTGCAGCAAATTCGTTGCAACGTTTGCAAGATAAATGTAGCGCGCTGGGTGTAGGGCGCATTGCTTCGATTGTGGGACGTTATTTTGCGATGGATAGAGACAATCGCTGGGAGCGAGTGGAAGCCGCTTATGATTTGCTCACGCTGGGGCAGGCAACGTATAGCGCGCCGGATGCGCTGACAGCATTGCAACAGGCTTATGCGCGTGGCGAGAATGATGAGTTTGTGCGGGCTACCAGCATCCACTCCGCCAGCCTGCCAACGGCAGATATGCACGATAATGATGTGGTGGTGTTTATGAATTTTCGGGCGGATCGCGCACGGCAATTAACGCGCACGTTGACTGATCCTGCCTTTAATAATTTTCCACGCAAGCACTACCCAAAGCTGGCCAGCTTCGTGACGTTAAGCAGCTATGGCGATGAGTTTGATGTACCCGCTGCGTTCACTCCCACCAGTATTCAAAATTGCTTTGGTGAATATATTTCCAAGCTGGGGCTGAAACAATTACGCATTGCAGAAACAGAAAAATATGCACACGTCACTTATTTTTTTAACGGTGGACAGGAGCAGCCATTTGTCGGAGAAGAACGCATTATGGTGCCCTCGCCCAAGGTCGCGACGTATGATTTGAAGCCGGAAATGAATGCATTCGAGTTGACCGATAAACTGGTGGCAGCGATTCGCAGCGGACAATATCAGGCCATTGTTTGTAATTACGCCAACTGCGATATGGTCGGGCACAGCGGCATTCTGACCGCTGCGGTGCAAGCGGTCGAGGCGTTGGATATTTGCATCGGGCGGGCGGTGCAGGCCATGCAAGAAATGGGCGGCGAGGTGGTTATCACTGCCGATCACGGCAATGCCGAACAAATGATAGACCGCGAAACCCAGCAAGCGCATACTGCACATACGCTTAATCCTGTACCATTTCTATATATCGGTCGGCGTGCCAACATCGCAACGAATGGCGCATTACAAGATGTTGCGCCGACCCTGCTGGCGATGATGGGTTTGCCGCAGCCAACGGAAATGACCGGACATTCGCTGATTGCTTTGAAATAATGGACATCTCTATAAATTCAAATTAGTGTCATTCCCGCGCAGGCGGAAACTTGGCGATTTTCTCTAACATGCCTTTGAGATTTACCCACATGTTGCGTAAGGAATTGTTTCATCAGATTGGGTTCCCGCCTGCGCGGCAATAACTAAACTATTAGCGCCACTCTAAAATATTATGCAAAAAAGTTGCCCCTACCCCACAAGGGGACAATGAAATTCATGAGCTACACGGGTCTAGCCCTAATTGTTGCACTGTTGATGCAGCCTGCATTCGGCACGGAGCAATCTGACATGCAGGCAGCTCAAATAGCAGAAACCAAGCAAGCCGAATTGGAAAAAATGCGGCAGCGCATCGCAGACTTACAAAAAGACTTGGAACAAACCAGTGCGTCTCAATCTGAAGCTGCCGATGCCTTGCGCGATTCAGAGCGTGCGATCAGCAAAAACAAACGCAGACTATCTGAATTATCCACACAGCAACGATCTGCCATACTCGCCCACAAAAATCTGCAACAACGGTCACGTCACCTTGAACGTGATCTGCAAGGACAGCAGGAAATGCTCGGGAAGTTGCTGTATCAACAATATCTGGGGGGAGGGCAGCAGCAGGAATTTGTAAAACTGCTGTTTAGCGATCCTAATCAAACCATGCGCGACGTGCAGTATTATCAATATATTGCACGCAGTCGCGCTCTATGGTTGACTGCTATGCGGAAAAACCTCCAGCATGTAAATGAAGTAACAGCGGAACATCAGCAAAAAACGATTGAGCTAACTTCTTTGCATGCCGAAGAACAAATGCAAAAACGCGAGCTGGAAAAAGATCGTATAACAAGACAACAGGTAATTAAGCAATACGCGCAGCAGCTTAAACAGCAGCGCCGCGAAATTAATCGGCTACAACAAAATGAAGCACGCCTGGCGCAATTATTAAAAAAATTGGCTGAGTTGCTTGCATCACAACAATCCGACAATCATTCAACTGCTAACTCGTTTGAACAACGCCATGATTTTGAAAAATTACGAGGGCGTTTGACTTTGCCAGTTAACGGTATCGTGACCAACAAATTTGGCGATACGCGCCCGGACAGCACTATACAATGGAAAGGCTTGCAGCTACGGGCAGCCAGCGGCCAAGTGGTTAAAACAATTGCTGCTGGTCTCGTGGTATACGCTGACTGGCTACGCGGCTTCGGTAATTTATTGATTGTCGATCATGGCAAAGGCTATATGAGCTTGTATGCGAACAATGAAACACTATACAAACAAGTGGGTGACGCACTGCAGGGCGGCGACACGATTGCGGCGGTGGGCAACAGCGGCGGAAACGAAGATTTCGGTTTATACTTCGAACTGCGTCATGAGGGCAAACAGTTGGATCCAATGAAATGGTTGAAACCAATGGAAATCGCGGCACACTGAAAACACGTTATTCCGTTTTTAATTTATTTTATTTATTGCTATTAAAATGTACGCCAATAAACTTACAGGCGTTTGAACTATTAAAAGATTCACCTTTCCAACGCAGGCAATCACAAGCAATAATGGTCTGCTAAATTACTAACCATGTGGTGTAGCAACTTGCAAGCTTTTAGCTTTCCTTTTTTAAAGGCAAGGCGGTATAACAAAATTACTTACTCAAAGGTCGAATATGCGTAGTCGTATTGAAAAATTTGGATTAATTGCCGTGGGCTTAATCGCGGGTGTACTGGTCAGTCTCAACTTTCCTGCCAGCGCTGACAAGGAAAACGTCTCTCCCTTGCCCATCGAAGAGCTGCGCGCATTTACTGAAGTCTTTGGTCGCATTAAAAGCGATTACGTTGAACCAGTCAGCGATAAAAAATTAATTACCGAAGCTATACACGGCATGCTTAATGGCTTGGATCCCCACTCTGCGTATCTGGATGCGGATTCCTTTAAAGAATTGCAAGTTGGCACACAAGGCGAATTTGGCGGTCTGGGCATTGAGGTCAGCATGGAAGATGGTCTTATCAAGGTTATTTCTCCGATTGAAGATACGCCAGCATTTCATGCAGGTATTCAGAGCGGCGATCTGATAATAAAACTGGATGACACACTGGTCAAAGGTCTAACGTTAAACGATGCCGTCAAGCGTATGCGCGGCAAAATGGGTAGCCAGATTATTTTAACTGTCATCCGTAAAAATGCGCCCAAGCCGCTCACCTTCACACTCACCCGTGCGGTCATTAAAGTGCAAAGCGTGAAATCCAAAGTGGTCGAGCCTGGTTACGCTTTTATTCGCATTACGCAATTTCAGGAGCACACAGGTGAAAATCTGGCGACTGCCCTGAATAATATATTCAAGCAAGACCCTACCAATATAAAAGGCTTGGTGCTTGATCTACGTAATGACCCAGGGGGTTTATTAAACAGCGCAGTGGGTGTGTCCGCCGCTTTCCTGCCCAAAGACGCGCTGGTGGTATACACCGAAGGGCGCACTGAAGAGACGCAAATGAAATTAACTGCGAGTCCCGAAAACTACATACGTGGACGTGACAACCGTTTGGATTATTTAATTGACTTGGCTGCTGCCGTTAAATCTATCCCCATGGTAGTGCTGGTTAATAGTGGCTCTGCCTCTGCTTCAGAGATTGTTGCTGGAGCACTGCAAGATCACAAGCGCGCACTGATCATGGGCACACCAACCTTTGGCAAAGGTTCGGTGCAAACCATTTTGCCGCTGGGTAATAACACCGCGATCAAGCTGACCACGTCCCGTTACTTCACCCCTAAAGGTCGTTCTATTCAAGCGACTGGTATCGTGCCGGATATGCTGGTGGAAGACCCTGCAAACAGTGGGCGGGACAATGCGATGCACATCCGCGAAATAGATCTGGATCGCCATCTTAAAAATGGGCAGCAATCTGGCAATGATACGAGTCCGGAAAAACCAAAAGCTCCGCCCAAAGCCACTCCCAAAGTTGAAGGTGAAGAGGACACTAAACGCACCCCAATTGAATTCGGCTCTAAAGATGACTATCAACTTACGCAGGCATTAAATTTCCTGAAAGGTCTGCCAGTGATACAAAGCACAGATGCTGTCGCAGCCAAAGGTGAAGACGGCAAGAAGAATTAATATTAAAGCTCGAAGATGCCTCGAGCCAAATCTGAACGCATGAACGACCAACAATTATTGCGTTACAGCCGCCACATTCTACTGCCTGAGATTGGCATAGAAGGACAGGAGAAGTTACTGAATGCCCGCTCGCTCATCATCGGCGCAGGCGGATTAGGTTCATCGGCGGCCATGTTCATGACTTCCAGCGGCGTAGGCAAGCTGACGTTGTGCGACAACGACACGGTTGATTTGACCAATTTGCAACGTCAGATTCTGCATCGCACCCGCAGCATCGGTATGGCGAAAGTAAACTCTGCCCATGCCACGCTCACCGAAATAAATCCAGAAGTGAATATTATCCCGCTGAATGAACGAGTCGATCAAACTCAACTGCTGCAATTAGTGGCGGTGGCGGACGTGGTACTGGATTGCAGCGATAATTTCGCCACGCGCTACGCACTAAACCAAGCATGTGTGCAACTAAAAAAACCACTGGTATCGGGTGCGGCGATACGCTTTGACGGACAGATAGCGGTGTTTGATTTGCGAACCGAGTATGGCCCTTGCTACCAGTGTCTATACCCGGAAGACAGCACCGCTGAAGAAACCCGCTGTGCCGTGATGGGTGTATACGCCCCCTTGGTAGGCATCATAGGCAGTATGCAGGCGGCTGAAGCACTTAAACTTTTAATGGGGATAGGCACTTCACTAAATGGAAAATTACTGGTGATAAATGCACTGGACTTTGCAATGCGTACCCTCGCGTTACGCAAAGATAAGGAATGCGCGGTGTGCGCCAGACCTTAAAACTAACTCAAGCTGCTTGGGCTGGAATGCTGATGCGCTGCTCCAGAATGCGATTATGCTCATCGACATAAACCAACTGTGGATGAAATCTTTGTAGCTCCAACTCAGAATACATTGCATAAGATGCAATAATCAAAATATCCTCAGGATTAGCTTTATGCGCCGCTGCACCATTCACTGAAATAATACCGGAGTCGCGTTGCGCGCGGATGGCATACGTGGTGAAGCGCTCACCATTGGTCACATTATAAATATCAATCTGTTGGTATTCGCGTATATCCGCCGCATCCAGTAAATTTTCATCAATCGCGCACGAGCCTTCGTAATGCAACTCAGAGTGAGTGACATGTACGCGGTGTAATTTTGACTTAAGCATTATTCTCTGCATGATGTTATTCCTCTACGGAGAATCAAAATAACTAAAAAAGCGAAATACAATAAGGACGCGCATTATAGTATAAGTGTGCATCCCTTAAGACAAACCACCCTGAAGATTAGTCTCCAAATTATCAATAAGCCGGGTTTTCCCGAGCCAAACCGCTGCCAGGATCACTACATCTTTATCCCCCGCAGTAAGCGGCAACAAAGTGCTGGAACAGCGAATCGCGATGTACTCAACTTTCCACCCGCGTGCGCTGAGGGCATCCCGCGCCTCTTGTTCCAAGCTTGAAAAGTCTCGCGGACTGTTTAGCTTGGCCTGATTCAACGCAGCTTGACCCCGCATGGCCTTCCCCATATTCGCCAGCGTTCGACATAAAAACGCCGCCTCAGTTCGCTCAGTCGGATTCAAATATTGGTTACGCGAACTGAGTGCCAGACCATCCGCCGCACGCACTGTTTCGCCACCAATTACCTCTATCGGCAAATTAAGTTGCGCCACCATCTGCCGCACGATGTGCAGTTGCTGAAAATCCTTTTTTCCAAATACCGCCATTTGCGGTTGCACGATATTGAATAATTTCAGCACCACTGTTGCAACACCGCGAAAATGTCCCGGACGAAATGCACCACACAATTCATTTGCAATCGCAGGCGGATCGACCATGAACTGTTGTGGCTGCGCGTATAAATCCTGCTCGCTCGGCGCAAACACCACATCCACTCCGCTTTGTTCCAACAACTTACAATCCTGCTCCAGTGTGCGTGGGTATTTGGAAAAATCCTCATTCACCCCAAATTGCAGCGGGTTCACAAAAATACTGACCACCACACAACGACCGTGTTCACGCGCCACCCGCACTAAATCCAAATGGCCTTCATGCAAATTGCCCATAGTTGGCACAAAAACAACTGGCTCCTCATCGCGCAAGCGGTGGCGTAACGCTGTAATGGTGGAAATTATTTGCATTAGAGATACCCGTCAGAAGCTGTGTTCCTTGCCGGGGAAAGTACCCGACTTCACATCAGCCACATAACTCGCGACCGCATCAGCAATGCTTTGTGCGCCCTGCATATAATTTTTTACAAAGCGCGCGGGCTTGCCCGGATAAATTCCCAGCATGTCATCCAGCACCAACACCTGCCCGGAGCAACTCTCCCCTGCACCTATGCCGATGGTCGGGATGGCTACGTTGGCTGTAATTCCCGCAGCCAGTAACGCCGGGATCGCTTCTAACAACAACATGCTGGCACCCGCTTCTGCTACGGCTACGGCATCTTGCAACACCCGCTGCGCGTCAGCACTATTTTTTCCTTGCACGCGATAACCGCCCAATTGATGCACCGATTGCGGGGTCAGCCCGACGTGCGCGCATACTGGAATGCCACGCTGGCTTAAAAAAGAAATGGTCTCAACCATCACTTCCCCGCCTTCAATCTTAACCATTTGCGCGCCTGCTGCCAGCAAACGCGCAGCCTGTTCAAAAGTTTTTTCAGGACTAACTTGAAAAGTACCGAACGGCATATCCGCCAAAATGAATGCTTGCTGCGTGCCACGAGTCACGCAGGCAGTGTGATAAATCATGTCATCCAAAGTTACCGGCAATGTGGTTTCATGCCCCTGCAGCACCATGCCCAGCGAATCTCCCACCAGCAAAATATCCACGCCATTTTTTTCCAGCAAGGTAGCGAAGCTGGCACTGTAACAGGTGAGTGCAGCGATTTTTTCGCCCTTGTCGTGCATGGTTCGCAAATGAGTTAAGGTAGTACGCATGACTGAGGCCCTTTAAGGAATTAACTTCTACGACCCGACGCTGAAAAATTCTCGCGCACTGCGCATCCCTTCGATGCGTTGCACCAGCAAAGAGAAATCATCGTCATTATCCACAAAATTAAGGTTTTCACTGTTCACTATAAACACTGGAGCCGCATCGTAATGATAGAAAAAATCACTGTAAGCCTGCGCTAATCGCGCTAAATAATTATCCACAATGGGTCGCTCGTAATCAATGGCACGCTTGTGCACCCTCTCCACCAACGTGGCTGGCGAGGCTTGCAAATAGATTACCAGGTCGGGCGTGGGGGCTTGTGGTGCCAGAGTTTGGTAGATGTTTTGATACAACGCAAACTCATCATCGCTGAGATTGAGGCGTGCAAATAATTTATCTTTTTCAAAACAATAATCCGACACCGTGC
>JAKFXW010000128.1 GCA_021731185.1 Gallionellaceae bacterium | reverse complement strand
GCGCGCATCCTGGTAGATTCACGTGAGACGTATCAGCGCATGACAATTTTTGCGCAAGACTACATCGCCAGCACTGCGGCCAAACTGGAACATTACGCTGGCGAACGTCCGCTATTCGATTTATTTAACATCGAAGAAGAGATAGAACATGCTCTCTCCCGCCGCGTCAATTTAAAATCCGGCGGCTATTTAATTATTGATCAAACAGAAGCGCTGACTACAATCGATGTCAATACGGGCGGCTTTGTAGGTGTCCGGAGTTTTGATGACACCATCTTCAAAACCAATCTGGAAGCCGCTCAGGTGATTGCTCGCCAGCTGCGCTTACGCAATCTAGGCGGCATTATCATTTGTGATTTTATCGACATGGAGAATCCAGAGCATCGCGATGCGGTGCTGGAAGAATTTACCAAAGCGCTGGCGCGTGATCGCACCCGCATTACCGTCAGCGGGTTTTCTGCGCTCGGGCTAGTGGAGCTCACACGTAAACGCACCCGCGAAAGTCTGGCGCGGATTTTGTGCGAGGCATGCCCGACCTGCCAAGGACGCAGCCAAGTCAAAACTGCTCAAACTGTTTGTTATGAAATCTTGCGCGAAATTGTGCGCGAAGCACGGCAATTTAATGCACGTGAATATCGCATCCTGGCCTCACAAATGGTAATTGATTTATTTTTGGATGAAGAATCCCAAAGCCTCGCTCAACTTTCAGACTTCATTGGCAAACCCGTGTCACTACAAGTAGAGGCTTTGTACAATCAAGAGCAATACGACGTGATTTTGATGTAATCCTGCTTACTAAAAAAACTCCCTCGCAAAATTTTCCAACGCAGTAATCGGCACGATCAATATCAGCTGGCAAATTATGATGAGTGCCAAAAAAGAAAGATCAATATTGCCCATGGGCGGAATGCGCCGTTGTAGCGGACGCACAAAGCGCCAGGTGACTGTGGTGAGCAGCGGCACTATGGAGGAATGCGGGTTTAGCCATGACAAAATGGCTTGCACGATAAGCGCGGCCATCAGTAAATAAATACTGATTTTGAGTAATTTAATTAATGCTAAGACCAGTACGCCTGCGATGGGAAAGCTGTTGTCCGGGAATGACACCAAGCTCAGCAATGCATACAAATAGAGTACCTCAACTACAAAAGCCAGCAGCAAAGTTGCACTATCCAATCCCATCATTGGCTTGATAAAGCGACGAGTGGGTAGCACCATAAAATTAGTCAGTCCCATGATAAATTCACCCAGCGGGTTACGCATCGGGGCGCGCAGCCACTGCAGGTGAAAGCGCAGTAATAGTATGACAGCGAAGGGTTGGACTAAAACATCCAGCAGAAATCGTAAAGCATCATTCAACATATTATTATTTTTCGCTCGTTTTTTTTGCCGTACCAAGCTCGATACCCATTTCTTTGGAACGTGCTGCTGCTGCATATGCGGCATTGATGATGTGTTGCTGGACGCGGTTACTTTCCATACTGAGCAAGGCGCGCTCGGTTGTGCCATTTTTGGAAGTAACGCGGGCACGTAGCTCGTGCACATCTTCCAGACCATAGGCGGCCAGTTTGCTTGCACCGAGAAATGTTTGACAGGCCAAGCGTCGTGCATCTGTTGCGCCAAATCCCAACTCTACTGCTGCTTGTTGCATGGCTTCTATAAAATAAAATACGTAAGCTGGGCCGCTGCCGGAAATGGCGGTGAGCGCGTCCATCAGAGCCTCGTCTGCCAGCCACAACGTTTCACCCACTGCGGCCATGATGGTCTGCGCTGTTTCACGTTGCGCCGGACTAACTTCGGGTAATGCATATAAACCTGTGATGCCACTTTGTATGAGCGCGGGCGTATTTGGCATGGCGCGCACCAGCTTGTTGCATTGCGCCCAGCGTGCAATATCGGCACTGCGAATGCCCGCCGCAATCGATAGTAATAGCTGGCCATTTAATAGCGGCGCGATTTCGCTGGCCACGCTTTGTAATTGTTGCGGCTTGACTGCCAGCACGATCACATTGCTGCCCGCAATGCCTTGTACTATTTGATCTGTGACGTGTACTGCAAATGCACTTTTTAATTTATTGCGATTGTCCAAATTAATTTCTACGACACGCAGTTGATTTGCGCTGAAATTATTTTTAAGCAAGCCGCCTATCAAGGCACTTGCCATGTTGCCACCACCAATAAAACAAATATTCATTACACTTTTTCCTTAGGTTAATTCATTGTCCCCTTGTGGGACTCTGCTAATAATTCTGTGTAAATAATTCCTGTGGCAATAATTTCTGGGCGAGGTAAGATTTTCGAAAATTTTTTGGGCAACTATGCACCTTCAAAATAATTCCGCTCGCCAAAAATTCCTGTGCCCACTCGCACTATAGTTGAGCCTTCTAGCACGGCTGCGTGCAGATCATGCGTCATGCCCATAGATAATGTATCCAGTGCCAAGCCCTGTGCCCCACAAGGGGACAATGTATTTATAGAATCTTTGATTTCACGTAATTGCGAAAAAGGGATGCGTTGCATCTCCAGGCTTGCGGCAAAGGCAGGGATGGTCATTAGACCACGCAGTTTAATTCGGGGTAATTGTGCGATGGCACGCGCTAGCTCTGCCACTTGCCCCATGTGAATACCACTTTTACTTAGTTCGCCGCTGGTATTGATCTGTATGCACACATTTAAAGGAGGCAGATTGTCTGGTCGCTGGGCAGACAATCGTTCAGCAATTTTTAAATTATCCACGCTGTGTACCCAGGAAAAAAATTTTGCAATGGCGCGCGTTTTGTTGCTCTGTATGGGTCCGATGAAATGCCATTGTATGGACAGATCGCTCAGTGCCTCAATTTTAGGCAAGGCCTCCTGCACATAATTTTCACCGAATAAACGCTGTCCTGCTTGATACGCTTCACGTATCGCGGCAACAGAAAAAGTCTTACTCACGGCCAGTAATTTTATTTTTTGCGGATCCCGCCCAGCGGTACGCGCGGCTTGTGCGATGGCATTTTGGACAGCTTGCAAGTTTTGTGCGATTGCGGTCATAATCAAGTTGTTGTTGCGTGACACCCAAGCCTTTGCAAGTCTATACGTAGGTGCAATTCTGCTGGTTAAACTGAAAACTCTTCAAGGATTATAATGGATATCACTGAATTGCTCGCTTTTAGTGTCAAGAATAAAGCTTCCGATTTACATCTTTCTGCAGGCTTGCCACCCATGATACGAGTGCATGGCGATGTGCGTAGAATCAACCTGCCAGCCATGGATCATAAAGAAGTACACTCGCTTGTGTACGATATTATGAATGATGGCCAGCGCAAGGCTTACGAGGAAAACAAGGAGATTGACTTCTCCTTTGAGGTACCAGGTCTTGCACGATTTCGTGTGAATGCCTTCGTACACAATCGTGGCGCGGGCGCGGTGATGCGCACCATTCCTTCCAAAATTTTATCGCTGGAAGATTTAAAAGCCCCTAAAATATTCGAAGCGATTTCTGATTATCCACGCGGCATGGTGTTGGTAACTGGACCGACCGGCTCTGGTAAATCCACCACGCTGGCGGCGATGGTAAATCACCGCAACGAACACGAAATGGGACATATTCTGACTGTCGAAGACCCCATCGAATTTGTGCATGAGAGCAAAAAATCTTTGGTCAATCAGCGTGAAGTGGGGCCGCATACCAAGTCTTTTCAAAACGCCTTGCGCAGTGCCTTGCGTGAAGACCCCGACGTAATTCTGGTGGGCGAGATGCGCGATCTTGAAACAATACGCCTCGCGATGTCGGCGGCGGAAACGGGTCACCTAGTGTTTGGCACGCTGCACACCAGTTCTGCCGCCAAAACTATTGACCGTATTATTGACGTGTTTCCGGCTGATGAAAAAGAAATGGTGCGCGCAATGCTGTCTGAATCCTTGCGTGCAGTGATCTCGCAAACCCTGCTTAAAACCAAGGATGGCACAAGTCGCGTCGCTGCACATGAGATTATGATTTGCACACCCGCGATTCGTAATTTGATACGCGAAGCCAAAGTACCGCAAATGTATTCTGCAATCCAAACTGGCGGTGCCATCGGTATGCAAACGCTGGATCAATGTCTGCAAGAATTAGTTAAACGTAACGTTGTTTCTTCCGCCGAGGCGCGCTCTAAAGCCGCCAACAAAGACGCATTCCCCGGCTAGTTTTTAAGGCTAATTTATCCCACATATATTTCAGGAGTGAACAATGGAAAGAGATCAAGCCACCGAGCTAGTACATAATTTATTGCGTGGCATGATTGCAAAAAAAGCATCCGATCTGTTCCTCACGGCTGGCTTCCCGCCTGCGTTTAAAGTAGATGGCAAGTTGATGCCTGTGTCCGCTCAGGTGCTGACTCCTACGCATACTATGGAATTAGCGCATAGCGTGATGAACGACCGCCAATCCGCCGAATTTGAATCAACGCATGAATGTAATTTCGCGATCAGTCCTACAGGAATCGGGCGTTTTCGGGTGAATGTGTTCATGCAGCAGCAACGAATCGGTATGGTGCTGCGTACCATCACCACTAAAATTCCTGACTTGGCCGAAATGGGTTTGCCGTCGGTATTGAAAGATATCGTGATGACCCAACGCGGATTGGTGATTCTAGCTGGCGGCACGGGTTCAGGTAAATCAACTACGCTCGCAGCCATGCTGGGATACCGCAATAAAAATAGTTATGGTCATATCATTACCATCGAAGACCCGGTTGAATACGTGCATGAACATATTAATTGTCTGATCACGCATCGTGAAGTCGGCGTAGACACTGATTCATGGCATGCCGCGTTGAAGAACACTTTACGCCAGGCTCCTGATGTCATTCTTATCGGCGAAATTCGTGACCAAGAAACGATGGAGCACGCCGTGGCCTTCGCCGAAACAGGTCACCTGTGTCTGGCTACCCTACACGCTAACAGCGCCAATCAGGCACTGGATCGCATCATTAATTTTTTCCCGGAAGAGCGTCGCACACAGCTATTGATGGATTTGTCACTGAACACTAAAGCACTTATTTCACAGCGGCTGATTCCAAACAAAACCGGCAATGGTCGCGCAGCCGCAATTGAAATCATGCTCAATTCACCGCTGATCTCTGACCTCATCTTTAAAGGTGAGGTGAATAACATTAAAACTGTCATGTCGAAATCGCGCGAATTAGGTATGCAAACATTCGACCAAGCTTTGTTTGATTTGTATGAGCTAGACAAAATAAGTTTTGAGGAGGCACTAAAAAATGCAGACTCGGTCAATGATCTACGTTTGAGAATTAAACTGGAAAGCCAGAATTCCAAAGACCGCGACGTAATGTCGGGCACCGATCATTTGCGTATGACATAATAGGACGTGCTGAAATTTAAATAACCGTCACCTCGCAAATTGAAATTACCCAGCTTGAAATTACCCAGCAAAAAAGAAGTTGTTGAATACTTACGCAAACAATCGCTGGCACAGTTCATAGGTTTCTATATTGGCATTTCCTCTACCGGACTTGTGTCCCACTTCTTTGAGACCCGCAACTTTTCAAATTTATGGGGCATATTTTCTAAAAAGACATTGATTGAAGAAGATACCTTCAATGTGCTTGAAAAAATTATTGCTGTGGTGATCGGATTTATTGTCTTCGAGATTGTCAGCAAGAATTTACAGCCATTAATTGGCCGATTGCAGCCAATTAAAGATAAAGTATCACGCTATGGAAAAGAGCGTGGATGGGCTGTCAAAGGAAGGGTTCTACTGTTACAGCTCAACACAAATTGCAAAACTTTATTTAATTCTGCCAGTACGACAATTCGCGCAGTAATCAAAAAGATATTTTTAAAATAGAATGTGCCTAGATACTGAGATGCATTTCACACACCTTATTTAATTTCTGCACGCTACTTACGATTGCCCCCCGCCACCATTTTGTATTCAAACAAGCGGCATTCGATTGCGCCGTTAAACAGCGGTGTGCGACGCGACACGGAGAGGCGGATAAATTTCGGCATACGCAAATCTGAGGTAAACAAATAAGCGTTCCAGCCGCCGAATTTTTGCTTGAGCACGTCACCCAGTTTGGGATATAACACTTCCAATTCTTCCAACTCACCCATGCGTTCGCCATACGGCAAATTAGCCACTAATATGCCGTGCTCCGCAGGCGCAGAAATTTCCAGTACGTTGGCTTGATTCAGTGACACCGCTGCCAGCAAGCCAGCATTGGTTAAATTCAGTCGTGCAGCCTTCAATTCATCGCCATACAAATCACTGCCAAAAATAGGCAAAGCAGTGACTGGATTTTGTGCGGCTTGAGCTTCTGCGCGTAATGTTTGCCAAACGGTCGCGTTAAAATTATGCAGCTTTTCAAACGCAAAATGTCGGTTGATGCCGGGCGCGATATTCAAGGTCATCAGCGCGGCTTCCAGCAAAAATGTACCGCTGCCGCACATCGGGTCGAGTAGAGGAATGCCCGGCTTCCAACCAGCCAGCAGCAAAATGCCCGCCGCCAAATTTTCGCGTAACGGCGCAAGATTGGTATATTGCCGCACGCCGCGCTTGAATAAAGCATCGCCCGAGGTGTCGATATACAGCGTCATGTGGTTATATTCGAGAAAGGCATGAATGCGTATGTCCGGCGTATGCGTGTCAACGCTGGGACGCTCGCCAGTCGCTGCACGAAATTTATCACATACCGCATCTTTTATTTTCAGCGTGGCAAAATTCAGGCTTTTCAGCGGGCATTTAATGGCCGTGACATTGACTCGTATGGTGCGCTGATTATCAAAAAATTCATTCCACGGCAGCGCGTACACCGTGTCGTAAATATCCTGCTCGTGACGATAATCAGCCACCGCCACTTGCCATAACACACGGCTGGCAAGGCGGCTGTGCAGATTGACGCGATAGCTTAAAAGAAAATCGCCCGAAAAATGTACGCCGCCATCTGTGGTGCGTATTTCTTCTGCGCCCAATGCGTGCAGCTCCTCGCTCAATAATTTTTCCAGCCCACGCGGGCAGGGTGAAAAAAACTTTTGTATCGATTCTGTAGTGAGCGTTTTTGTTGACATGAGTATTTTTTAGATAGGCTTAACAGTCACTAAAATAATAATCGCGATCATGAGCAGCACGGGGAATTCATTAAACCAGCGATAAAAAATATGACTGCGCGTATTGCGATCATGCTTAAAATCGTTCAGCAATTTCAGGCAATATAAATGGTAAGCGATCAACACGACCACCAACGTTAATTTTGCGTGCAGCCACGCGCCAGAAAATCCATAATCTAACCACAGCCACATTCCAAAAATAATGGTAAGCACGCCACCGGGAGTCATAATGCCGTAAAATAATTTACGCTCCATTATTTTGAAGCGATCTATTCCCGGCTGGTCGCTACACATCGCGTGATAGACGAATAAGCGTGGCAAATAAAATAATCCGGCAAACCAGGTCACCATAAAAATTACGTGGAAAGCTTTAATCCATAACATTTCAATTCCCCCTATTGAGAGAGGCGGCGACGGAACAGCACCAGTGAGGTATAAAAACCAAACACAGTGTAACCCGCCAGCACGCTGATATGTAGCAACATGGCTGAGGGCAGCAGGCCATTCAGCAGCGGTCTCGCCAAATCAATCGCATGGGACAGCGGCAAAATTGCGGCGACGATTTGCAGCATGGGCGGCAACTGTTCGACCGGAAAAAACACGCCGGATAGTAGCATCATCGGCGTAATCACCAAGGTAAAGTAGTACATGAAAAAATAATAACTGGGTGCGAGTGCGGTCATGATTAAGCCCAGCGCGGCGAAACATAATCCCACTAGCAGTGATAGCGGGATGAGCCACAAAGACAACATTGAACTGGACAGCCCCAGCAGCCAGATGACAACCAACACGGCTAAGCCTGATAGCAAACTTTTACTGGCTGCCCACAAGATTTCGGATAGGACAATATCATCCAGCGTAGTTGGTGTATTTAAAATTGCCTCCCACGTACGCTGCTCGTGCATACGCGCAAAGCCGGAATACAGCGCCTCGAATGTTGCGCTATTCATGGTGCTGTAGCAGATCGTGCCCGCCGCCAAAAAAACCAAATATGACGTCCCACCCATTTGCGGCAACATACTACCCAAGCCATATCCCAGCCCCAGCATATAAATAATGGGGTCGGCCAAATGCCCCAATATAGAAGTGACCGCCATTGTTTTCCACACCAAAAAATGCCGCCGCCAGATGGGAACAAAGCCGAGGCTCAATCGGGGCAGCGCGAAAAATTTAGCTTTCATAGTTGGAATGTTGGGTGGGCGGCTCCAAGAGGCTTTGAAAATTCAAAGGCCTAAACAAGACAAGGCGCGTGCACAAAATATTGACGCAGTATACGATTTGTATATAAGGAAATATTTTTTGCGAGCAACGAAGTATTGTGACGGGATTTGAATTTTCATTCGCGCATTTCCCGCCCTGTTAATTTTAAAAATACATCTTCTAAATTCGCTGGGCGATGTAAATACCGCAATTCGCTATGTTTTTGTAAATGCGTCAGCAGTGGTTGTGCTTCGGTGACATAACAAAATACTGTTTCGCCGCTCACTTCAAAACGAGGTGCAAATGTCGCAGCGTTTTCCGTTGCCCACGCGCTGACATGTTCACCAAATACTTCTACTACTTGCGCTTCAATATGTTGCTGGATGAGCGCTCGGGGTGAATCCTGTGCAATCATGCGACCTTGATCGAGTATCGCCAAACGATGACAGAGCCGTTCTGCTTCATCCATAAAATGTGTGGTCAGCAACAGCGTTTTCCCTTGCGCGGTGAGTTCGCGTAGCCGCTGCCAGATTAAATGTCGTGCTTGCGGATCTAAACCAGTAGTCGGTTCATCTAAAAATATCACTTCAGGATCGTTCACCAATGCCCGCGCCAAGGTTAACCTGCGCTTCATGCCACCGGACAAGGTCGGAATTTTTGCATCGCGTTTACTGGTGAGATTGGCAAACTCCAACAACATCGGCAGACGTGATTCAATCTGGGCATCGGTCATGTCGAAATAACGGCCATATACCAATAAGTTTTCCGCGACCGTAAAATCAGGATCAAGATTGTCCATCTGTGGCACCACCCCTACCCGCAAACGCGCTGTGCTAGCCTGTAGCGGAATGGGATGCCCAAGCAAATTAAGCGTACCAGATGCAGGCTCAATCAAGCCCAACAAGAGCCGTAAGGTCGTCGTTTTTCCCGCGCCGTTCGGGCCTAGCAGGCCGTAGCATTCACCTTTATTGATGGACAGGCTGATATCGTTGATCACCTTGTGTCCGGCATATGACTTATGCAAATTCTGCGCGGAAATGACGACGGTCATAAACTATGGCCCATAAAATAATGTCGTACCAGCTCTTTAATTTTATGTAACTGCCCGTGAAAATAATGTCCAGTGTCCGGTATGACTACAATCGGTAAATGTTGCGGGCGCGCCCACTGCAAGGCTGCACTCAGCGGAATAACCTCGTCAACTTCACCATGAATTACCAATGTGTGATCCGGCACAGACGGCATTTTGAAGCGTACTACGGCGGGTGCTATGAGCACTAAATGTTGCGGATTTAACTGCTGCGCTGCTCGTGCCTGCACATACCCACCGAATGAAAAACCGGAAAGTGTCAGCGGTAAATTTCCAAACTCCGCACGCGCATAGTTTGCTACTGCAATCGCGTCTTCAACTTCGCCCTGACCGTGATCGTAAGTACCAGCACTCGCCCCCACTCCTCGAAAATTAAAGCGCAGTGCGACAAAGCCGAGTTCGGTAAAAGTCTTAGCCAGTGTGGTGACAATTTTGTGCTCCATCGTGCCACCTTGTGTAGGCAGCGGATGTGCGATGACGGCGATGGCATGTGGCATTGCCTGAGGCATATGAACAACGACTTCCAGCGGGCCAGCCGAACCAGTGATGATAATGGAATCAGGCTTGGACATTATATGAGCAACCGCTTAACAATCCGCCCATGCAATATGTGCTCTGAGATAATTTCATTTACATCTTTTTCATCAATGTAGGTATACCAAACGCCCTCTGGATACACTACCAGCACGGGGCCTTCAGAACAGCGATCTAGACATCCTGCGCTATTGATACGAACGCTATGCTCGGGCAAGTTCAGTGCCTTGACCTTGCCTTTGACATAGTCGCGCATTTTTTGCGCGCCAAAATTTTGGCAGCATTCCGCGCCATCGTCGCGCTGGTTCGTACAGAAAAAAACGTGCCGTTTGTAATAACTCATATTATTTATATTAGTGGAATACGTAATTATACCGCGCATCATTATTTTTTCTGTTGAGCCAGTATTCCAGTTCTCGATAAAAAGGGACGCAAAGCGGCGAGGGTAAATGACGGCACATGGTTATTGCTGATTCATCAGGAACTAAAATTGGCCTATCTGCTGCGCCATAAATAGATGAGCAATAACACCGGAAAAATATAAGTGACAGCTTGTGACAACTGGTTATAGTTAAACAAATGCCCATATTGCAATTGATACAAACGACGAATAGCGAATGGCGTGGAACTATCCTGAATCCAATTGGTCAACAGCGCATAGCCGAGTGCGGCACTGGCTGCACCCCATAAAATATTTCTCCGCGACCAATCTTTTGCAATCAACATCAGAAAGAATATGCCCGCACATATACCCAGCAACGCTTCGCTATTTATCCACAACAACAGTGCCCAGGATTTCAGCAAAATTGCTGCCGTGATAAATTTAGCAAAAACAACCGCGCATAACACCAGCATTAACGTAGCCAGCAAATGCCGTTGTTGATTCAATAAACTTAACAGTAGCAACCCCAACATTAGCAGATTAATCAACACCGCGATGCTATCCAACCATTGAAAGGGTGCAGGCGCAGTCATGGCCAACGGCAGATGCGCCACATCTCGTGGAAACACATGGCCTAGCAAAGGTAACAGCGGATTGATTTGCGCGAACATCCATAATGCAACCAGTGCTAAACCGAAATTAGTAGCATTTCCCGCTATAAAAAAGTGGGTTCGATGTACTTGCAAACGTGCGATTAATGCTGTGCGCGTAGTCATGACCACCAACAATGTGCCTGTCAGTGCGCCTAGGGAATTCGCGACAAAATCCAAATTAGAACTAATACGCGAAGGTAGATACATTTGCGCGTATTCCATCGTGGCCGAAAAACCCATTGCACACAACAGTGCCAGCAGCACGTACCAAATTGCTGCTAGTTGCGTATGAAAGCTAAGTCCCAGCAGCAAACCTAAAGGAAGGTAGGCCAGCAGATTAATGGTGAAATCAAACCAAGTATATTGCAGATGCAGGGGCACGGACATAACCTCTAAAAAATTCAGTCCTTGATCTTGCCAACCAGTGAATGGTGACAAGCTGCCGTATAAAATAAACAATGCATAACCCGCAGCCAGATAAAAACGTAGCCGCTCGCGCGTAACGGGTAACTGTGCTTTATTCATAGTTAGGGAACCTCTGATTAAGTCCCGCATGGCCGCGCATTCGG
>JAKFXW010000124.1 GCA_021731185.1 Gallionellaceae bacterium | reverse complement strand
CTGTCTTCGTCGCTCGCTTGTCGCCGCCTTGTATCACTTTCAAACTGGAATTGGAATAAGGCGCAATAACCAACGGGCATTGCGCCCTACACGGGCTGAAACAAGCGAAACTGTTCGTCATTTCCAACTACATTAGCACGATAGATTTGTTGCACTTAAGCTGATAGCTTAACTTTCAAACTTAAGCTATTGTGTTTATAAACCAATTATTGTATTGTCGCGAGCAACAATTTAATTTATTGTTTTAATGATTTCGACTGCACAACCACTCAAAGAGGATTGTATGCAAAACTTATACTCGCAGCACATGAAAAGAATTTCTCTAGCAGCGTTTATATTGGCCACTATTACACTGCTTGCGGGTTGTGGCAGTGGGGAGACACCGCCTACCGGAGGCGGCGCAACTCCTCCCACCCCATCGACTGTCGCCGCACTCTCACTTTCAGTTACTCCAATAACGGTTGCTTCCAATAATGGTTCGGCTACCGTCACAGTCACAGCACGAACTTCTGGCAATGCCGCTGTGGCGAATGCTGTGGTGACACTCAGCGTGGATACGGGCATCTTAAGTGACAGCAGCGTAACCACGAATGCTACTGGGCAGGCAACCTTTACTTTTTCGGCGGGCACTACAAATAGAGCGAACCGCACGGCCACTATAACAGCCACATCAGGAACAGCCACGATGCAACTTCTGGTATCGATAGTAGGTACGACGCTGACCGCGACGCCCAGTGCAATAACATTAGCCGACCTTACCGCATCTACAATTGTTACGTTTGCTGCAAAAGATTCAGGTAATAATCCTATTGTGGGTGAAATCATCACGTTGATTGAATCGGGCACGGGTGATGTCACGCTCTCTGCAACAACGGGTGTCACTGACTCAAGTGGGAATCTTGCCATCACGGTTACTGGCGTTACCGCAGGCGTGCGGGTTATAACAGCAACGGGGGCGGGGACATCAATTGCAGCCACGATTACTGTTCCAGCAGGCCCGACGGCCACCTTTGGTATCAGCCAAACGGTGCTGAATGCAAATCCTCCTGTTCTTAACCCCACCGCTGTGGCAATGCAAATTGGTGATGCGCTTGTTATCACAGTAACCGCTCCTGCACCCACAACCAGCGTAACTTTTGCTACCTCGGTGGGCGCGTTAAATGGTGGAGGTACTTTCGTTGTTGTACCAGTTGCAGGTGGCATCGCTACTGCCACGCTGGCGACTGCCGCCGCTGGCACGGCAACCATTCAGGTGATTGATGCAAATAGTGCAAACCCAGTGAGTGATACGTTGACGGTATCCATGACTGCAGTTACGCCCAGCACCATTACCTTGCAGGCCACGCCTACTGTCATCCCCAAGAGTTCAGGGGGTACATCGGGTGTATCAACCTTGATCGCAACAGTGAACGATTCAACTGGTCAACCAGTTGGCGGCGTGCCCGTGGCATTTTCCATACAAAATCCCACGGGTGGTGGCGAGCAACTCTCTACGGTTATCGCATTTACGGCCTTTGAAGCAACAACCAGCCTGGGTTTGGGTCAGGCCATTACCTCCTTTACTTCTGGCTCGCGCACTTCGGGTGCGGACGGCGTAAAAATTCGTGCAGCGGTACCGGGCACAGCTGTTACCACGAATGCGCTTACTGACGCAGCTATTGTGATAGGCGGCAAGGCCGGATCGGTATTTTTTGGTCAAGCAACCGAGATCACGCAGATCGCGAACAATACCGCTTATAGCTACGCCATGTCGGTGATAGTAGCCGATTCAAATGGTAATCCTGCACCGCTGGGAACAGTAGTAAATCTCAGCGTGTGGCCGATCTCGTGGAGCACGGGTACCAATTGTATTGTCGCTCCTAATACTGCGACTACCGGAACTTTTTTGAATGAAGATAGCAATGAAAATCTAATTTTGGATGCGGGTGAGGATGGGGACAGAGATGGCAATCCAGCAAATGCGATAGAAGGAACTGCAGATGATCAGCTCACTCCACCCAACTCGGCTGGCGGAACGCTACCAGCAACTGTTACTACGGATGCAAGTGGCGTAGCAACCTTTAATCTGACTTATACCAAGCCCAGCGCGATCTGGATTGTCGATAGAATACGGGCTAGTACACTGGTGTCGGGATCAGAAGCGGTGGGTGAAATTGTATTCCGCTTGCGTCCGAGTGAGGCTGATGCTTCAGCAGATGGAACAACCTGTAAGCTGCCAGACTCCCCGTTTAGATTTTAGTTTATAGCCAATCAGTTTTTAATTTGCGCCCACCTGCATACTCTGCGGGTGGGCGTTTTTTATTCCAATTCTAATTTAATAATGCCAGATTGTTCCCTCACCCTTTTTCCCTCTCCCGAAGGGAGAGGGGTGCACAGTCCTTCTCCCTTCGGGAGAAGGGTTGGGATGAGGGAGCAAGATTGAAGGCTTGGTAAATTAAAATTGGAATTATTCTTCTTCCACCGCAAATAATCTGCGGTGTTCTTTAATCGCATAGCGATCAGTCATACCCGCTATGTAATCTGCCACCGCGCGGGGACAATCTATTTCTGCTTGGGGTTGAAAATGAGGCGGCAATAAGCGGCTGTCTTCCATGAATACCTGAAATAAATCCCCAATGATGCGGCGCGCTTTCGCGCTCATGCGCATGACACGAAAATGGCGATAGAGATGAGTACGAAGGAAGGCCTTGAGTTCCTGGTTAAGTTCATGCACGGCTGCGCTGAAAGCGGCCAGTGGTGGCGCTGTACGTACTTCATGGAGGCTTTGTATGGCATGTGCTGCAATGTTTTTTTCGGTCTCGTGGATTAAGTCGGTGACCAGAGTATGTATCATGCGGCGGATCGTTTCGTGGATCAATCGCCGTTCCGAGATCGCCGGATAAGTTTGCCGCGCGACTGCCAGATGTTGGGCAAATAAGCGCACGGTGGATATTTGTTCCAATGTGACCAGCCCTGAGCGCAAGCCATCATCCACGTCGTGATTGTTGTAAGCAATTTCATCGGCAAGATTGGCGATCTGCGCTTCCAACGACGGGCGTTGGTTGTTGAGGAAGCGTTCGCCCACTTCACCGAGTGTTCGGGCATTTTTAAGCGAGCAGTGTTTAAGTATGCCTTCGCGGGTTTCAAAACACAGGTTGAGGCCGTCGAATGCGCCGTAGTGATCTTCCAGTTGATCTACCACGCGCAGGGATTGCAGGTTGTGCTCAAAGCCGCCGTGCGTTTTCATGCAGGTGTTGAGTGCATCTTGCCCGGCATGACCAAAAGGCGTGTGACCGAGGTCGTGTGCCAAACTGATTGCCTCCACCAGATCTTCATTCAAATGGAGATTGCGCGCGATTGAACGGCCTATTTGAGCGACTTCCAGGCTATGTGTCAGCCGCGTGCGAAATAAATCGCCTTCATGATTGACGAATACCTGGGTTTTATATTCCAGTCGACGAAAGGCTGTGGAATGAATAATACGGTCGCGGTCGCGTTGAAATTCACTACGCCCTGTTGGTCGCACTTCGTGATGTTGTCGTCCGCGTGAGGTGACTTCAGTGACAGCGTAGGGGGCGAGATTATGCATGGATGGTGTGTTCCGTTAGCGTTTGCCGTAGCATTTCATCGGGAACATTTTTGTTGATATAAGCATGACCTATAGACTTTAAAAGTACAAAGTGAATTTTTCCGCCTTCAACTTTTTTATCCAGCCCCATGAGTTGTAGATATTTTTCCACACCTAAATTGGGCGCGGCGATGGGAAGCCTGGCGAGCTTAAAAATATTCTGGATTCGTTCTACATCGGTTTGATTGAGTAATCCCAAACGAGATGAGAGTTGTGCTGCCAGGATAGTACCTGCTGCGACAGCTTCGCCATGCAGCCACACACCATAGCCCATGCCGTTTTCAATGGCATGGCCAAAGGTGTGTCCCAGGTTGAGCAGTGCGCGTATGCCAGCCGCACCTTCGCGTTCATCGGCGGCCACTACATCGGCTTTGTTTTCGCAACTACGACGTATGGCGTAATCCAATGCAGCCACGTCACGCGCTAATAGCTTGGGTATGTTTTGTTCTAGCCATACGAACAATTCAGGATCGCGAATCAACCCATATTTAATAATTTCGGCAATGCCTGCGTGTAGCTCACGATCTGGCAGGGTATTGAGTGTGGCGCTGTCGGTGATGACCACTTGCGGCTGGTAAAATGCGCCGATCATATTTTTTCCAAGCGGGTGGTTAATGCCTGTTTTGCCGCCGACCGAGGAATCCACTTGTGCCAGTAGCGTGGTGGGAATTTGAATAAAAGGCACGCCACGTAAATAAGTGGCCGCAGCATAGCCTGTTATATCGCCAATAACCCCACCACCCAGCGCGATGAGTGGGGTTTTGCGCTCGCAGTGATTGTGCAGCAGCGCATCATAAATCTGACCTAATGTTTCAGCATTTTTATATTCTTCTCCATCCAGCAAAATGATGGGAATAATCTTGATGCCGTGCATATGCAAAGTGCTGCGGAGCGTTTCCAGATATAACGGGGCAATAGTAGTGTTGGTAACGACGACAGCTTGTTTTTGCGGTAGATGCGGCAACAATAGTTCCGCCTGTGTCAGGATGTCCGCACCTATGTGTATGGGGTAACTACGTTCGGCTAAACCTACGGTTAATGTTTGCATGGTTGTTATTCCAATTTCCGATCAATAAGGATCACTGTGTTGCTTCGGCTCCTGATGAAATAACTGAACTTGCCACCTTGCGCTCCTTTTTATCAGAAATAAAATTAGTATGTTGTGCGATTTAATTTTTGATAAAAACTAAGAACCAAATTGTGTGCGCCACGTTTGCCTGTATGCACCACCACATCAGCCAAGGCACTGTAGATTGGATCACGCTGTTCATATAACATTTTCAGGGTTGCCTGCGGGTTGGCTGTCTGCAATAGTGGACGATTGCGATCGTTGCGCGTGCGTATCCACAAATCATGTACCGTGCTTTTTAAATAGACCACGGTGCCGTTGTTGCGTAAGACAGAGCGGTTTGCTTCGCTCAGAATTGCGCCGCCGCCTGTGGCCAGCACAATGTCATTAAGCTGGACTAAGTCATGAATGACGGCGACTTCGCGCTGACGAAAACCTGCTTCACCCTCTACATCAAAAATATGTGGAACGGTGACCCCAGTTCGTTTTTGAATTTCTTCATCACTGTCGATAAATTTTTTGCCCAATTGCTTAGCGAGGAGCTTTCCTACAGTTGTTTTCCCTGCACCCATCATTCCAACCAGAAAGATGTTGCCAGAAGGACGACGCAATGGCTGATCAGAGGTGGGCTGGGGTGGGCTAATTTCGTTTGATTGCACCTGATGTTTTTCTGTTAATTGCATATACCGAATTGTAGCGGAAAATCATAGATGTTGAGTTTGCAGCATTGCATTGGGCATCATCGCAATTTGGTTAATTACTGTTGCTAAGAAAATGCTGTGCAGCACTTTCCTGCAGAACACTCTGAAAATCCTAATGAGTAAGCCGAACAAAAAATTAGCCAACACAAAGCATAATCTGGTGACGTAAGTTAATTTTTATAGGTGCGCTAAAGCAAAAGCCCGGCAAGGCCGGGCTCTCATTGCGCGTTTAGTAAATTAGCGCAAATTCAAACTGTCTTGCAATATCTTGGGGGAAATAAATATCAGCAACTCTCTTTTATTATCGGTTACAGCATTTTGCTTAAATAACCACCCGATTATTGGTATATCGCCTAGTAGCGGCACTTTGGTTGTTGAGTCAGTTTGACCTTGCGTGTATATCCCGCCGATCACGACGGTTCCACCGTTGTCCACTAGAACTTGAGTGCTGATTTGCTTGGTGTTGACACTTGGGATTCCACCAAAAACGTCTCCTACTGTATCTTCATTGGCGTTGATTTTCATGTTGATATTATTGTCGGGTGTAATTTGCGGAGTGACTTTAAGACTCAAAGTTGCTTTCTTAAACGCCACCGAAGAACCAGCTGTAGGGCTAAAGGTTGTGTAAGGTATTTCAACCCCGGCTTCAACCGATGCTTCCGTACCATTTGCAGTCACCACGCGCGGACTGGCTATCGATTTAGCATCACCATCAATTTCTGAGGCGGATAATTCTAGCCCTAAAATTTTTGCCCCAGCCGAGCCAATTAAGGTCAAGTTAAGTCCCCCGACACCGCTGGAGCCACCAGGCAAGCTAATGTTGTTACTGCCACCAGTGCCGCTGGTAAAACCACCTGGTACCAGTGATTGCTGAAGGGGCCCGGTGAAGCCTATCTTCCCACCTAAATTTCGGGTGAAAGTATCACGCGCATCCACAAATCGCGCTTCTATCATCACTTGCCGCACCGCTATGTCGATTTGTTTAATTAGCGCAGCAGCATCTTCAAGGCGTGCTGAGGTATCTTGTATGAACACAGTGTTCGTGCGCTGATCTGCTATGGCACTGCCACGTTTGGATAATATGCGTTGTTTTTCATTTTGCAGCAGCGTAGCGACGGCATCTGCTTTTTGATAGCTGAGCTGAAAACTTTCGGTACGCAAAATTTCAAGATCGGCAATTTCCTGTCCAACAGTCAGGTTCGCTTTTTCACGAGCATTGATTTCTTCCCGTGGTGCGACCTGAACGACGTTGCCATTTTTACGCATATCCAAGCTGCGAGAATCTAGAATGATTTGCAATGCTTGATCCCAGGGTACGTCTTTTAATCGAAGTGTCAGATTTCCGCTAACGGTATCGCTGATCACCATATTAAGATCGGTGAAGTCAGCAATCACATTTAAAGCTTCGCGCACGGAGATGTTCTGGAAGCTAAGTGTTAACTTTTCACCCGTATATTCTTTGGGACCCCTGGCAGCTTTTTTAGGATCTTCAATAACAGGTTTAATTTCAACCACAAAGCGCTTGTCTGTCTGGTATGCCGCATGTTCCCAGTTGCCTTTTGGTTCGATAATCATACGTACATTGTCGCCCTGCGTGAACGTATCAATACCTTCAACAGGTGTATTGAAATCAACCACATCTAATTTACGCTGAAGGTTACGCGGCAGGCTGGCTTTATTAAAATCAACTATGAGCTTTCTGCCTTGTTGTCTGACATCTATACCGATTCCAATATCTGATAAATCGACTTGAATACGTCCTTCACCATTTTTACCTCGGCGAAAATCAATATTGTTCAGGCTATATTTTTGTACGCTAGGCTGTGCTTCAGCAAAGCGCGATGATGCTGATGCCATAGTCTTGGCCGTGCTGCCTTGGAGCGTAATGATCAAATTATTACCTTCCAATGCCGAGGTATAGGCCAGCATTTGACTTAAGTTAATGACCAAACGAGTGCGTGTACCAACCTGCACAACGTTGGCACTGCGAAGTTCGCCCTCACCAAACTCTAAGGTCGATTTATCCAGACCATTGCCAGTATTAACAAAGTCAAAGGCAATGCGCGGCGGTGTATTGATACTAAAATTTAACGGAGTCACGGTTGGGGTATTCTTTAAGCCGACTTCGATGATGTGTTTGCCATCGGGTAAATTACTAACCTTAAGTGATTGTATAGTATTGAGTCCGCTGGAGTTTTGAGCGGTAGGGTTTTCAGATATATCATTGTCTTGTGCAGAGGCCGTCAGTGTCCCACAAGGGGACAATGTCAGTGAGCAAACAGTTAGCATGGCTACTGCCAACTGAGTAAAGCGGCGCGTTATTTTACATTGTCCCCCTGTGGGACATTGTCCCCTTGTGGGGCGATGCCGCATTTGCATATTCGGTCTTGCTTTAATGGTGATCATGTTTTGCTCCTAGTCAATCAGTTTCTGATTATTCCGCCAGCATTAAATTGCTCATACGCTCTGCCCAGTCACCCGCACTGTCTTGCACAGTTTCTTTTACTGTGATTTCATTGTCTGTGATAGATACAATTTTTCCAAAATTCGCCCCCAGGAAATTCCCTACTTTCACTCGATGTATTTTTCCATCTGGGGAGCGCACCACAGCATGCGGTACGTTGGCTCTTGATAAATATCCTACCATCTTCAAACCTTCCAAGGGGTATTCTTCCAAAGCTTCTTTATGGCGGGTTAAGTCTGGCTGATTAAGCCCACCACGTCCGCCACTTGCGATTTCTATCTTGCGTGGTTGAAATGGATTCGGTAAACCAAGCGAATTATCGTATACGAAAGGTTCATAAGGTTTAAGCTCCGGAGGGGGTTCGGATTTGCCACGCAAGTCTGAGCCTGCATTTTTGACAAAGTCACGCAAATCCTGAAACTCATCCCCGCCGCAAGCGCTTAAGGTGATAACAAGTATTAATGGTAAGGTTAGCCTCATTATTTAGCTGCTCCTGGCCGGGCTGCTTTTTTCTGTGCAGCTATTTCTTCCTCATCCAGGTAACGGTATGTTTTTGCCGTCGAGTCCATCACTAGTTGGCCGTTAGATGCAGAATTAATGTTTATGTCCGTCAATGAAACAATGCGCGGCAGTTGCGCGACATCACTGGAAAACTGTCCAATGTCATCGTAATTGCCTGTCACTTTGATAGTAATGGGCTGTATAGCGAAAACGCCCGTTATTATTTCAGCTCCGGGTCTGAATAATTCAAATTGCAAACCACGCCCCAGTCCGGCTTGATTAATATCTGTCAGCAGTGCGTCCATCTCCGATTTGCTAGGGAGCTGTTTGAGCAGGCCATCAAAGGATTCCTTGGTGTCGGTTAATTTCTTTTTGATACTCTCCAGATTGATGGCAATGCTTTTCTTATTTTCATAATCAATCTTTAGCGCAACTTCTTGTTGCTCAGCTAGATTTAGTTCTTCCAGTTGCCCCTGCCAATCTAGGAAATAAGCCGCTATCAGCACAGAAATAAACAGTCCGACACAGGCGATGGTTTTGACTGCCCAAGGCCAGCTTCCCGGATCCTTGGGGTTGCTGTTTTTAATATCTTCCAATAATTGTTTGAAATTCATTTCGCCACCTATCCTTTGGGAGCCGCAGGTTTAGCTGGGATGATGGCAGGAGCAGTAGGTGCTTGCTGGGTCAAATTGAAGTTCAATCCAAACTCGCCAAGGCGTGTACCTGCTGTAGTGGTTGCTTGAATTTGTACCAAGGTTGGAGAATCCAGCCAAGGGGAGCTCTCAATGGAGCGCATTAGGGTAGAGACACGCGCATTTGATTGAGTGTAACCAATCAGATTAATTTTGTTGCCCGTTTGTTTGATCGATTTCAAATACATACTGTCTGGCAAAATACGTAACATTTGATCCAATAAATGTACCGCATCTGAGCGTGTACTTTGCAGGTTTTCAACCACAGTCTTACGTTCCAGTAAAACAGCAATTTCTGCTTTCAATATCCTTATTTCTGCAATTTGTTTATCCAGCGTGGCAATTTCATCGGTTAAAAATTGATTACGCCGTCCTTGATAATCAATTTGACTACTAAATGCGACATGCACCAATCCGATCACAATTAATGCCAAGGAAAATGAAATCCCTACCAACACAAAGAATTGTAATTGACGCAAACGGCGTTTTTCTGCCCGATGCGGTAATAAATTTATACGTATCATGAAGGGTCAAACCTCCTTAACGCCAAGCCACAAGCCACCATTAATGCGGGTGCATCAGCTTGTAATTGACGCGGTTTAATACGACTGGATAAAGTCATGTGCGCGAACGGGTTAGCAATCAAAGTACTCACCTGGGTGCGTGATGAAACAGCATCATCCAACCCGGGTAGCGCGGCGCAGCCACCAGCCAATACAATAAAGCCCACTGCAGTGTACTGAGAGGATGTGTAAAACAGCTGTATGCTACGAGATATTTCGCTGGCAAGATTCTCCAGAAATGGCGCCAATACATCGGTTTCGTAATTTTCCGGTAAGCCCCCATTACGTTTACCCGCTTCTGCTTCCTCGGTAGAGAGGCCAAATGCATTTTGAATATTTTGAGTTAATTGATCCCCTCCGGTTTGCTGGTCGCGCAGATATACAGATTGCCCGTTACGTAAAACATTTAAAGTCATGACGTTTGCCCCTATGCTAACCAGTGCTACGCATTGATCAGTCGCTCCTCCAGGCAATTGCGAGCTGACAAGTTCAAACGCTGCTTCAGTGGCATGGGTTTCTACGTCTACAATCATAGCCTTTAGTCCAGCAACCTGCGCTGCAGCGACGCGATCTTCAACATTAGCCTTGCGCGAAGCAGCCAGCAACACCTCCACTTCTGAAGGATCGTTTGGTGCGGGGCCAATAACCTGAAAGTCCAAGTTAACTTCATCAATTGCAAAGGGGATATATTGATTCGCCTCGGATTCCACTTGATACTCCATATCCTCTTCACGAAGGCCGCTGGGCAGCAGTATTTTTTTAGTGATAACCGCCGCCGTGGGCAGTGCCAAGCAGACATTCCGAGTGTGCGTCCCAGTGCGCCGCCAAGCGCGTTGCAAACTCTCGGATACAGCATCAAGATTATTGATGTTACCGTCACTGACGGCATCTTTTGGCAAAGGCTCGATCGCATAGCGTTCTAATACAAGACCGCCATTTTTTGGTAACTCACTTATTTCTACGATTTTTACTGAGGACGAACAGATATCCACCCCGACAAGAGGCGGCGATTTGCCGTACAAGAAATCTAGCGAAATATCAAAATTTCCTTTAAGCATAGACTGGTTAGAGCGGTTCCATATCAAAGTAGATTAAAGCCTAACAATAACTGCAATGAATGTAAAGCTATTTTTCATCTTGATGAGTGCGTTCATGCAATTTCAAATAAGCGGTGATAGGACAAATTAAAAGTGGAATAATTAACCAAGCAACGCAAGTATGACGAAGCCACATTTAAGCTGGAAGTTTCACACATGGTAGCGGATCTAGAGATTAAGCGTCACCCAAGTTGTCGCAGACATAAAGATTTAGACTCACTCCAGTAGGTTGCTGGAGTGAACAATATCACGCCGAGCAGCAAAACCAGCCAAACATAGACCGCCAGCGTACAGGTTAAAGTCATTTTTGTGGCGAATCAATGCTGCAATGCCTCCGATATGCAATTAGCGCCATAAGCAGAACACATGCTGCTGCTGTGGTAGCCGGAAACAATACGGTGACAACCGAATAATCCTCCAATGCCATGACAACGATGCTATTGCGTGCCGCAAAAAGTGCAAAGAATGGCAGTGACTCCGAATGTGGGTTGGCATTTACCTTTCTAACCGTTGGCCCAAAGCCGAGCAGATCAACAACCGTTAGCACAACCACAGCCCACACGGGGTCGGATGTTAAGTACCAGAGAGGCAATGAAGACATGGCTGCGATAAAGAATAACCAGTCTGTTTTGGTAATTGCGACATCTGCCCGTTTTACGTATGCCAGTATGGCGATAAGAATCGTGATGCTCCCAGAAACACCTATGGGCCATGCGCCAACTCCACCATGCGCTTCAAGTTGAGCCAAAAAAACCACGAATGTGGTAGTTCCCCATATAACCCAAGAAAATACATGCGGCTTTATTGCTCCTTGGATGATGCCCCGCACATACGGATAGAACGCTACAAGAGTGAGCGCTATGGCAACAGCACTGAGAATCTCCTTATAAAACATATAGTGGTCAAGTAATTTCGGGCATCTCGATAGGTTGTTTTTCTGTGAACTGCTGCTCATAAACTATCGGCGCCAAATTGCCCAATGCAGAATGTCGACGCTGGCAATTGTAAAGTCTAACAATATAGTCCGTCACATCTT
>JAKFXW010000031.1 GCA_021731185.1 Gallionellaceae bacterium | reverse complement strand
ATTTTGGCAAGGCCAATACAGGTTGCTGGGCTATGGTTATGCAATCACCGACACACTCCGTGCTACAGCCAGTACCAGCACGGCATTCAAAGCACCTACGTTTAATGATTTATATTATCCATTGTCCTTTGGTTTTTCTGGCAACCCCAATCTAAAACCAGAACGCTCCAAAAATCGCGAGCTGGGACTGCGTTACGCAAACGATCAGCAACATTTTAATGTCGTTTATTTTGATAACCACATTCGAGATTTGATCGCGACCAGTCCTGATTTCAGTACGGTTATTAACGTCAACACAGCACGCATTAATGGAGTTGAATTAAGCTACGCCGGGCAATTTGCGGACACGTCCATCAAGGCTGCCTACACCCGCCAAAATCCGCGTGATGAATTGACCGATTTACCTTTGCTGCGTCGTGCCAAATTTTTCGCTAATCTAAGCATCGCACAGCAAATGCAAAACTGGCGTGTGGCCGGAGAAGCCCAGCACAGCGGCCCGCGTGCGGATGGCGACATCATGACTTTTTCGCGGATTACTTTGCCGAGCTACACGTTGATGAATCTCGTTGCTGATTACAAAATTAACCAGCGGCTAAATTTATCAATGCGCGTGGACAATCTTTTCGACAAAGATTATATGTTGGCGCATGGCTATAACACTTTAGGACGCACGGTATTTATAGGGTTGAGTTCGCAGCAATAGCCTATTTTTACCTCCACCTAAGGCGGCAGCAATGCCGCCTTTTCTTTTGCTGCTATATCAAGCCGCGTTGCTTCATCGATGTGCTGGGCGCTTTTGTAACTTGCGCTGCAGGGTGCGCCGATGCATGCCCAGTCGTCGTGCAGTGGCAGAAATATTGCTCTGGCATTCCAGCAACACCTTCTGAATATGCTCCCACTCCAGCCGGTCGATAGACAGCGGTGCGTCTGCAACGGACATGGCGGGATCACCTGCTGTGCTGCGAAATGCCTGCACAATTTCATCAGCATCCGCAGGCTTGGTCAGATAATGAATTGCGCCAAGCTTGATGGCTTCAACAGCGGTAGCGATGCTGGCATAACCCGTGAGTACCACAATCCGTGTATGACTATCCAGCGCTGTGAGCTTTTCTACCAGCACGAGGCCGGAGGGTCCCGGCATTTTTAAGTCAACCACGGCATATTCCGGTGGATCCTGCGTGGCCAGATGCAATGCCGCCTCCACATGATGTGCCACACTCACCATAAACCCGCGTTTGGTCAGGGCCGCAGATAATACCTGACAAAATACCAGATCATCATCGGCCAGCAACAGGCTGGGGCGATAATCCAGCGGCGTCTCATGATGCACGGTCATGGCATCAACTGTGCGAGCGGCAACACAACATATGTGCAAGCACCGCCGCCTTCGCGGTTACTCAACCGCACGCTGCCACCAAAACGCCCCAGCGTAGCGTGTGCGAGAAACAGACCCAAACCCAATCCCCCCACACCAATTTCGGCTCCGATCTGGTCAGGCACTTTAGTGGTGAATAGCATCTGCCCGGCGCGCGCCTGTGTCATGGGCGTGAGGCCCGCACCACGATCACAAATTTCCATGCGCAATTCGTTGACACTCCATTGCGCATCAATCGTCACTTGATCCGGCGACGCATCCGCCGCGTTATTCAAAATATTGATGATCGCCTGAGATAAGGTTTGGTCTCCGACAATTGACGGTGCGGGGCGAGTGCCGTGCGCATGATATTGCACGATCACCGCAGGTCGCATCGCCTGCCATTGTTGCAGAATATTTTGCAGATAATCATCAAGCGCAAATCTCTGTCCCGACTCGGCACGCACTTGTCCGGCAGATGCCGCCATGGTCGATAATATACTTTTGCAGCGCATCACCTGATCACGCAAAACGATCAGTTTGTTGCGCACATCCGGTGTATTGGCAAATTCCTGCTCCATTTCCCGGGTCAGTACTGCCATGGTTGCCAGCGGAGTACCCAGCTCATGCGCCGCTCCCGTCGCCAGCGTGCCCAATGCCACCAGGCGCTCATCGCGTAACGTGTTTTCGCGCGCCTGCGCCAGGGCACGATCACGCTCACGCAATGTGTTACCTATTCTCATCACAAAATAAGTAATTAAACCCACGCTCAACACAAAGTTGAACCACATACCCAACACATGCAAGGCAAAATCACCTGCAACATGTGACATCGAGGTGTGTGATAAGGGCACATAAAATACCATTAGCAATGAATAACAGGCCACCGTAATCAGCGCCATTGCCCATGAATATCGCCCTGGTAAAGCGGTGACCGTAATGGTGAGCGGTAATAATAGCAGCGACACAAACGGATTTTCCGAGCCACCCGCCAGATACAATAACCCCGTCAATACCGCCACATCCAGCAGCAAATGACCAAATAACTCCGCGTCCACCACTGTATGCGGTAGCCTGAGTCGCCACCAGGTTAAGGCATTCAGTATTGCATACGCTGCAATAATCATCCCAATGGCAAACAATGGCAACGATACATCCAGCACACTGCTCACCACCCACACCGCCAGAATTTGCCCCGCAATAAATACACCCCGCAACATCACGAGGCGTTGCAGATTCAGCACGGAGGAATCTGAGGTAAGCAGAGGGATTGTCAACATGGCGATAGAGTGCCCAGATTTTGCGTAGCGCGCAAGATGCGACAATATGTCATGCGACATCATGTCACATTCTCAGGCAATACCTGCCCCCTGTAATATCACCCCTCATGTTAACTTGAAAATACACAGAGGAATCCTTATGCAGAAATCGCTTTATATTACCGCTACACTTCTGGTCGGTGCAGGGCTGTTCGCAGGTGCGCCCGTGGCACACGCGAGTTGCGCCGCAGGTGTCTGTTTTCTGGTCACTGGCACCCAGGACGGCATAGCGAATCCCGGCCAGCTCATCATGGATCTTTCGTACCGCTACATCCCCATGGATCGCCCCCAGAGCGGCAGCAAATCAACCAATGAAGCCCTCGCCGCTGGCATTGACTTTGCCACGGGCGAAATTGAAGCCGGTCATCACCGCGAACTGCGCACCCTCAATGAACTGGGGCAACTCGATATCAGTTATGGTGTCACCCCCAAATTTGCCCTGTCCGTCAGCATTCCCTTCATGAACAACCGTTATCATGAACATGACGTTATCCACCCTGTGCCCGACCCCGAGGAGTATGCCAGTGAACGCATTTCCGGCATGGGCGATCTACGCCTGACTGGCAAATATGCCGTGCATACCAGCATAAGACATCTATTGGTCGCCGGGCTGGGCGTCAAGACCCCGACTGGTGAATATAAACTGCGCAACAGCGAAGGCAAAATTAACGAACCCACCGTGATGCCCGGCAGTGGCGCGTGGAATGGATTACTTTCCCTGCATTACGCCTATCAAATTCAGCCGCATGAATGGGATGTATTCATTGCCAGTACTTACCAGCTCACCACTGCCAACAGCCTTGAATATAAAATGGGTAACACCTTGTTACTCAACGCAGGCATAAACCACCACTTCACCGCCCACGAAAGAAGATTCACCGCCAGCCTGCAAACCAATCTGCGTCAGGCGCCGCGTGATGAGTTCAACAAGCAGAGCATGCCCAACACCGGCGGCACCTGGGTCTATCTCACCCCTGGCATCACCGTGCACGCCACCCACAGTACGGCAGTGTATACCCACCTGCAATTGCCGATCTACCAGTATGTTAACGACACCAATCTGGTGCCGAGCTATGGACTGATAATTGGCCTGTCGCATGTTTTCTAATCCATTGAAGGAATATCGCCGAAGGTGTCGTTTGAGTGGCTTGTGTTGTTGCCTTTAATACGGGTTTTTATTACGGGATCAATTCTATTTTTCTTGCAGCATTAATGACTAATACAGGGAAGGATGTGAAATGGACGCTAATGGCTTGATGAGATTTAGGATGATGTTTAAATTCACGCAAAAACAGGCAGCAAAAGCGATAGGATGTTCTGCACGCGCTATTGAGAACTGGGAGAAAAGGATAGCACCTATTCCAAGGTCTGTTGCTATGGCGGCAAGAGCATTCTCTATGGATCCGTACCCTTTGGAAGATAAAATAGCAAATAACCTCCACCCCCGGTGGAGGCCAGCCCTCCGCCGCCTTTCCCACCTGCCCTGCAACAAACACGCCCCGCAATATCACGAAGTGTTGCAAATTCAACACGGAAGCGTCGGAGGCAGGATGAGTGATTCTCAAATAAGGATTTGAGAACCCTCATCTTCTCTCATCTCGGGTGAACAACCTATTGAAACGACAGCTCATTTTCGATTCAAAACAAACATGGCATTTTTGAATAAAACATAACATTACACAGTAGTCAGAAACTATGACTACAAAAACGACGCTGAAACCTGCCTTAAATAATGATCACGTGTTTTTATAAATACTGACTTGTGAGTAAGGACGCATCATGAATACATTACCTCTCGCCGATGGACAACTCGACCACCGCAGGTTCGCTTTGCATGGTCTGCTTAGGCGCGTTCACTTCTGGGCCGGGTTGATCGCTACGCCTATCGTGCTGTTTGCTACATTCACCGGATTATTGTACTTATTTACACCTCAGATTGAGGCTTGGCGTCACGCCGATGTGGATCGCGTAGCAGTGGCTGGTGTGGCATTGTCACTGGATGCACAACTGACTGCAGCACAGGCCGCTCAGCCGCATAGCAAACTGCGCTTGATTGTTCCCGCGTACCGACCCGATGAGACGACACAAGTATTCTTCGACTCACACCAACACTCAAGCACTACTGAACACAGCCATGGCTTGCCACAGGGTCATATTGTGTATGTAAACCCCTATACCGCACAGGTGGTGGGCAGCCTGCACGAGATGGAGCGTTTCCAGAACTGGGCCAAAAAGCTCCACTCCAGCGCGTTGCAGGGTGATGACTGGCGCTGGTTTATGGAATTGGGTGCAAGTTGGTTGCTGGTGATGTTTGCCTCCGGACTGGTGCTGTGGTGGCCAAAATCCCAGGCTGCGGGCGGCTCCGGCTGGCGCACGCTGATACCGCGTATCGGGCAGGGACGCCAAACCTGGCGCGATCTGCATACGGTGCTGGCAATCATCATGTGCGGGGTGTTGGGCGTGGTGCTTGTTACAGGTTTAACCTGGGCCAAGTATAGCGGCGAAAACTTCCGCATCCTGCAACAGGCGCTGGATCAGGGCGCGCCACGTTTTCCCAAGTCTTTGTCCTCGGTTATACCGCAGAATCGACCCCCATTGAGTCTGCAAGGAGTGTTTGAACATGTGCGTCGCGTCGCGCCGGATATTTCAATGAGCTTATCGCCGCCCAGTCAAGCGACGGGCGTGTGGCGCATCGAAAATGTCGACCGCACGCAACCCACCAAACGTTTCCGCCTGGCACTGGATGTCTACAGCGGCGAGGTATTGTTCTTCAGCGGTTGGGAACAACTACCCTTACTTGCAAAAGCGACTACCGTTGGCATTCCGTTTCATCGTACCGAGTTTGGTGTCTGGAATCAGGTGTTGATCGGACTGGCCGCGTTGACGTTGATATTCAGCGTAGTGTCCGGTTGGGTGATGTGGTGGCAACGGCGTCCGAGCGGTCGTCTTGGCTCCCCCCCACTCACTGCAAGCCAGGTGTGCGTGATACCAAAGTGGGTGTGGCTCACGCTGATTGCACTGTCCCTCGCGCTGCCGGTATTTGGCGTGAGTGTACTGGTCTTTTTTGCAGCTGAAATCCTGCGACTTTGGTTAAGCCGTCAGAATGCCCTCATCACATGAAAGAGTGTAGGGCAACTCTAAAAATTCAAATCTTGTCTCAATACGTGTAAGAGGGGATCAAATGAAAATACAAAAAATCGTTACTGCTTGTTATATTCTGGCAGGAATGTTTACGTTTTCTGTTGTGGCGGAAGAAGCGGGAACGCCAGAGCAAACCAGAGCGCTGGAAAAAATTGCCCAGCAGGCATCTGAAGCACCGGTCAAAACACTCGGCACGGTCACCGTTACCAGCGGCCAACCGACATCATTGCCAACACAAATTCCCACCACAATTGAAGGCATCACGGGCGAGCAGGTGGAAGACAAGATCAACGCCTTTGACAGTTCGGACGCGCTGAAGTACTTACCCAGCCTGAATGTGCGCAAGCGCTACATCGGCGACTATGACCATGCGGTGCTGGCCAGCCGCGCTTCCGGCACGGGCAACAGCGCCCGTTCGCTGGTTTATGCTGATGGTATATTGCTCTCCAACCTGCTGGGCAATGGAGCGAGCTTCACACCGCGCTGGGGTCTGATCACACCGGAAGAAATCGAACGTGTCGATGTGCTGTATGGCCCTTTTTCTGCCGCGTATCCGGGCAACTCGGTGGGTGCGGTGGTTGATTATGTAACGCGTATGCCTCAAAAATTTGAAGGCCATGCCAAGGTATCTGTCTTCAGCCAGGCTTTCAAACTATATAACACGGATGCCACCTATACCGGTAAGCAGGCAAGTGCCTCGCTGGGCAACAAGAACGGCGACTGGTCATGGTGGCTAAATGTCAATCGGCTCGACAATGACGGTCAACCGATCGCATTCGCCAACAAGCTGGTGAGCGCAGGTATCACGCCCACAGTTGGTGTACCCGTCACAGGTGCTGTCGCTGATAAAAACCCAAAAAACCAGGACTGGCTGATTCTAGGCGCGACCAATCAAATCCATACGATTCAGGATCACGCCAAAATGAAACTGGCGTATGACCTCTCGCCTACTGTGCGTGCCAGCTACACTCTGGGCTGGTGGAGCAACGACGCGACGCGCACGTCCGAAACCTATTTGCGCGATGCTGCGGGCAATCCGGTCTATAGCGGCCCCGTCGATATCAATGGCCGTCAATATACGTTGACGGCTGCCGATTTTGCACCCGGCAAAGGAGCACTGGAGCATGTGATGCATGGCCTGTCGGTAAAGAGCAATACCAAGGGCGTGTGGGATTGGGGAGTCGCCGCCAGTCTGTATGATTATACGAAGGATATGGTGCGGTCGCCGATAGTCGCGCTGCCAGCGGCCAACTCGGGAGGAGCCGGACGTATTACGGATATGGATGGCACCGGATGGAATGCTCTGTCGCTGAAGGGAACCTGGCGACCGGCCGGCATCCAGGGCGCGCATGTAGTGGACATGGGTTATCAGCGTGACAGCTATAAACTCCGTACTCTGGTGTCCAATACCGCTGACTGGATCAACGGTGGCGCTGCGGCGCGCGTTTCAGCATTTAACGGCAACACCGAGCTGAACAGCTTGTACGCACAAGACACATTTCGCCTTGCGCCGGAGTGGAAAACCACACTGGGTGGCCGTTTGGAACAATGGCGTGCATTTGGCGGTGCGATTTCAGATGCAACCAATACGTTACCATTCGGCGAACGCAAGGAAACATATTTTTCACCCAAGGCTGCCATCGCCTTTCAAGCAGCGCCGCAATGGGCTTTGAAAGCTTCGTTAGGGCGTGCTATACGCATGCCAACCGTTTCCGAGCTTTATCAGGGGGCAATTAACCCCGCCCTTAATATTATTATCAATAACGATCCCAATCTGAAACCGGAAAAATCCTGGACCGGCGAGCTGACCGCCGAACGTGATTTGGGCAATGGCCTGTTACGTACCACGCTGTTTCACGAAGACACCCGTGACGCGCTGTATTCGCAAACTAACGTATCGGTTACCCCCGCCGTCACCAATATCCAGAACGTGGATCACATCCGCACTTCAGGCTTGGAGATGGCGTACCAGGCTAACGATGTTGCTTTGCGCGGCTTGGATTTAATGAGCAGCCTGACCTATGCAGACTCTATTATTGTGAAAAACGACAAGTTTCCCGCCAGCGTCGGCAAGTGGCAGCCGCGTGTACCAAAGTGGCGCGGCAACTTTCAAGCTACCTATCGGCCGGGCAGCAAATGGATCACCTCTATCGGCGCACGCTACAGCGGCAAGCAATATGGTCAGCTCGACAATAGCGATACGAACGGCTTTGCATACACAGGATTTAGCAGCTATTTCGTCACTGACGTGCGTGTGCGCTACCAGGTGGACAAGCGATGGATCGCATCATTGGGGATCGACAATCTGAACAATGCCAAGTACTGGGCATTTCATCCGTACCCCCAGCGTACCGTCATCGCCGAAATAAAATTTGATCATTGAGGAGATATATATTGAGTCCCTGAATCAAATGGCAAACTAATTTGCTGAAGCGAACCTCAGTCAGCTAGTCGCACGCTTCAATATCAACATTAAAACCGTTCAGAAATGGGAAAGCCGTAGCATGGTCGAAGCGGACACTTCCACATTTTTAAGATGGGAGCTAAGGCTGTAATGGCGAACGCAACAGGTTTTAATGGCATAATTCCGTCATGAATCCAACTCTGCTTTCCGGCCTCAACCCCGAGCAACTTTCTGCTGTTACATTGTCCCCTTGTGGGACCCTGCCCTCACAATCCGCGCTAATACTCGCTGGCGCGGGTAGTGGCAAAACGCGCGTACTTACCACCCGCATAGCCTGGCTGATAAGCTCGGAGCAGGTTAGCCCGCATGAAATTCTGGCAGTGACTTTCACCAATAAAGCTGCCAAAGAAATGATGATGCGCTTGTCGTCCATGCTGCCGATCAACATACGCGGCATGTGGATGGGGACCTTTCACGGCTTATGTAATCGTATGTTGCGCGCCCATTATCGTGAAGCGGGCTTGCCACAAACCTTTCAAATTCTGGACAGCGGCGATCAACTAAGCATGATTAAGCGCTTGATGAAATCACTCAACGTGGATGAAGAAAAATTTCCGCCACGCGAGGTGCAAAATTTCATAGGCAACAGTAAAGAACAAGGTTTGCGCGCCCATGAAGTGGAAGTATTTGATCCCTATACCCGTCGTCGCGTGGAAATTTATGCTGCATATGACGAGCAATGCCAGCGCGAAGGTGTGGTTGATTTCGGTGAATTATTATTGCGCAGCCATACTTTGCTTACACGCAACCAATCGCTACGCGAGCATTATCAGGCGCGCTTCCGGCACATTCTGGTAGATGAATTTCAGGACACCAACAAGCTGCAATATCAGTGGCTAAAATTATTAGCTGGCGAGCGCAATGCACTGTTTGCGGTGGGCGATGACGATCAATCGATCTATGCTTTTCGTGGCGCGAACGTCGGCAACATGCAACAACTCACGCGCGATTTTCATATAAAAAATGTGATCAAGCTGGAACAAAATTACCGTTCGCATGGCAACATTTTGACCGCTGCCAATGCGCTTATAAAAAATAATCGCTCGCGTTTGGGCAAGAATTTGTGGACTGCAGAAAACAAGGGCGAGCCGTTGCGCGTGTATGAAGCCCCAACGGATGCGGAAGAAGCAAAATTTATAGTGGATGAGATTCGTCATCTCAATCGCGATGGTGTGCATCTGACAGAGATGGCGGTGCTGTATCGCTCCAACGCTCAATCTCGGGTGATAGAACACGCGCTGGTGTCAGCTGGCGTTTCTTATCGGGTGTATGGCGGACTGCGATTTTATGAGCGGCAGGAAATCAAACACGCACTAGCTTATTTGCGCCTGATGCAAAATTCAGATGACGATCAAGCCTTGTTACGCATCATCAATTTTCCCACACGCGGCATCGGCACGCGCTCGATAGAGCAGTTGCAGGAAATAGCCAGCGCGCAAAAAATTAGTTTGTGGCAAGCGGCATCGTCAGATCACCCTACGAAAAATGTCGCTTCTGCCGCGCAATTGCCAGGTATGGAAACAACGCAACCGCAGCTTGCAGACGTGCCTAAAATTAGTGCTAAAACTTCTAAAGGCATCGCAGGATTTGTCGCGTTAATTGAAATGCTGCGTGATACGACGCGCGACTTGCCGCTGCCCGAAGCCATCGACCATGTGTTACAACACAGCGGTTTAATTGCACATTATCAAGCTGAAGCACCTGCTGCTGAAACTGCGAACCACGCCGCGTCGCTGACCACTCGCGTTACTCGCTTGGCTGCCTCGCCCGCTAATGCCAAGCAGCGCGAGGCACAGGAACGACTGGATAATTTAAACGAACTGATAAACGCGGCGACTTTGTTTGTGCATGAAAATGAAGATGACAGCCTAACCGAATTTATGAACCATGCCGCGCTGGAATCCGGCGAACGGCAAGCCGATACTAACGCCGATGCGGTGCATTTAATGACTGTCCATGCGGCTAAGGGGTTGGAATTTCACAGTGTATTTATTGGCGGCTTAGAGGAAGGTTTGTTCCCACATCAAAACAGTCGCAACGCCGAAGATGGTTTGGCAGAAGAGCGACGGCTGATGTATGTGGCGATTACCCGCGCGCGTCGTCGATTATATTTAAGCTTCGCGCAACGCCGCATGTTGCACGGGCAGGTGAATTTCAGTGTGGTGTCCAGTTTTCTACGCGAAATACCAGAAGAATTGCTGCACTGGTTAACACCTCGAGTTGAAGTATCTGCCTATCAAAATAATCGCCAAAATAATCACCAGCCAACCTCATCCAAGTCGCCGGAAATTTTTCCCATGCCCGCCCCGCGCGCCGCTGGCGCATCAACCTGGCGTATCAGCCAAGCGGTGCAACACGCTAAATTTGGTGAAGGGGTGATCGTGAATATGGAAGGGAGCGGTGCGGACCTACGCGTGCAAGTCAATTTTCGTCAGGCGGGCACGAAGTGGTTGGCACTGGAATATGCCAAGCTCACAGCCCTTTGACCGCCTCTCTAGTTTCGTGCAATTCTTTTGACTGAAAAAAAGTGGAAATGTTGATGCCAACAAAAGTTGTTTCATAGTATTAATCACCACTGTGCATATCAAGTAGGGAGCGGTTATGTGATGTTATCAACTGTTGCTGGCGGCGTAATCTCAGACGGCAGCGGAAATATGTCTCGATAAGAAGCGTATATCGAGGCGATCATAACGGGCATTAGAACCAGCCATCCCAAGAACATCGGCAGCGTCGCCATCACCGCAAACAAAATCATGATGGTGCCATAAATGCCCAGCGTAACGATGTTACGAAAAGTTGCTTGCAGACTGGTACGTAGCGCAGCAAAGGGTGAAAGTTTGTCGAAGGCTACCAGCATGGGCGCAAACTGCATGGCCATCATCAGCACGCCGAATAACAGCAATCCCAGCAAAGGCGCAATGCCCGCTTCGGCTACCAATTTTTCAAATGCAGCTGTATCCGTAATGGGTTGGCCGCTCATTATGAGTTCAACTAAGGCTGCGCCGCCTGTTAAATTTACCACGCCCAATATGAGCAATTGAAAAGCCATATTGATGCCGCCCAAGATCATTAACTGTGAGGCATTGTTTTGAAATCCGGCAAACAGGTGCGATAGATCCAGTTCTTGGTCATGCTCCAGCGCGCGACAACCCAGCATCAAACCAACAAATATAACCGGGAATAAAATAGTGGCCAGCGGATCGCCTATCATGGGTAGGATCGACACGCCAATTAACCCCGACACGCCAATGATGGTGAGTGTCAGCCACAAAATCGGGCTTTTTTTGAATAGCCACCATCCTTGCTTGATCCATAGCCAACCATTTTCGGTATGTACTTTACGTGCTTGCATGGCTCTTTTTCCTTATAGTAGTTTGGTTCTAGGGCACATCTAAAAATCCAACTCCCGTCGCCATGCTGTGTTGCTCGCAAAAAATTACTCCTAACATATCAAACATATGCGTCGGCATAATTTTTTGTTCGCGCCTTGCCTAGCTTATAACCAGCCACTTGGCTGCCGTCTTTTGGCGGCCTAGTGGAATGGCTAGTTGTTCCATCAGGAACTTGAATTTTTAGAAGTACCCTCTATTCATTGTCCGGATCGCACTTAACATGCCAAATTTTTTTATATCGGAAGGATGAGTTCATGCGGAACGGCAATATGTTGTTGCAAAATTTTTTTGAATTGTTCGG
>JAKFXW010000058.1 GCA_021731185.1 Gallionellaceae bacterium | reverse complement strand
CATTGACACAAAGGCAGAAGATGCGCGACAAAAAATAATGTGGGCGACCTTAATTAGTAAAAGGGTCAGCCTCGCATCACGTCTCCGAAATTTTCTTTTCCAGCTCTTCCATCGCCTCCGCTGCATTTTCCCGCACATCTTTGTGAGCCTCGTTGAGGCAGCTTGAGCCCGCGAACAAAATCCAAATCAGCATTCCCGTAGAACGCTGATTTGGATCGCTGCACTTCCCCCACCTCACAACTCATTCATCTGGCCTGGCCGGTTCTGGTCGCGCTGCTTGCGATGATGCTCATGCCGTGATCGACACCGCGATGGCCGCGTGGCTGTTTGCCATCGGGGCATGGCGCGTTGTAGCGCTAATGTGCTACAGTGCGCACGTGACTTAAACTTGTTGGAGGTTATCTCATGTCAACGACCACGATACGCTTGCCGGCAGATCTGAAGGTGCGCATTACGGCGGCGGCAAAACACGCCGGTACGAGCACGCACGGCTTCATTCTTGAGGCTATTGCAGAAAAAGCTGAGCAGGAGGAGCGACGCGCCGATTTCGATGCGGTGGCCGAGGAGCGTTATAGCCGTATCGTTTCTTCCGGGAAGACGATTCCGTGGCAGGAGATGCGCGGTTATCTGGAAGAGCGTCTCGCCGATAAGCAGGCAAAGCGCCCGACAGCCCGCAAGCTGGCACGCTGAATATGTCGCGAATCGAGCTGGCGCCCGAGGTGGGGGATGACCTTGACCGCATCCTCGATCATCTGGCCCGGTATCAGGTTGAAAATCCGGCAGCGCGCATCCGGGAGATCATCGAGGCGATCAATGTGCTGGAGCACAATCCCTTGATTGGCCGCCCGGTAAATAACGACAAGCGGGAACTGGTGATCGGCCAGCGTTCGCACGGTCATGTCGCCTTGTACCGATACATTTCCAAAGCCGATACCGTTTTTATCCTTGCGGTTCGCAGCCAGCTTGAGATAGGAGGCATCATAGGCAGATAGTTTGTATCGCCGCGCCAGTTGCAGGGTGCCCGATAGCGCGTGTGCGAATGTGGCTGTGTCTGCATCAATATCCACACCTTCCAGCATTTCAAGGAATGCCTCGCTCCGCACCTCTGTCACCAATCCTTTTGCTTCAGCCCTGGCAATGACGTTTGCCACCTCCAGTCCCGGGGTTGCGGGTACGTGAGCGCTGGTTTTTTTCATCGTATCGAGTATTTTGCTGGCATAGGCAAGTTCTTGTGGTTTGCCGTCGCCAAAGAACCAGCGCCTGAATCAAGCTGAGACAAAAACAAAAGATAAGCTTGGTCTAAATTGGTTGTGGTTGTTACTAAAGGCTTGGTGGTAACAATAACGTAAGCCACCGATCAATTCGGATAAACCAAGATTAAATTACGACTCACTCGTGCCACATCGAGCACCATGCGCAGTATCAAACAGGACTGATAAAGTTAGTCGTTTTTCAGCATTGAATTCAACCGCCCCAACAATATTTTCAACGCCAACGCGCGATGGCTGATCTGCGCCTTTTCGTCGCGAGTGAGCTCCGCGCTCATCTTGCCTAATTCGGGTAACCAGAATATCGGATCATAGCCGAACCCGCCTTCACCGCGTGCTTGCATTGCAATTTCGCCATGCCATTCGCCTTCGGCGATGATGGGTTGCGGGTCATTGGCAGAGCGCACCAAGGCTAGCACGCAGTAATAATGTGCACGTCGGTCAGCAATGCCTTGCATGTCGCGTAATAATTTTTCATTATTTTGCTGATCCGTAATTTTAGAATGCGATCGAGTATCTACCGCATGCTGCCCACTGGCATATCGGGCAGACAACACACCGGGTGCGCCATTTAGCGCTGCGACACATATGCCAGAATCATCTGCCAAAGCGGGCAGGCCGCTGACGGCGCTAGCGTGGCGGGCTTTGGCAAGGGCATTTTCTAAGAAAGTAGGATGCGGTTCTTCTGCTTCGCTGATGCCGAGTTGTGCTTGGGTGAATACTTCTATGCCCAAGGGAGTGAGCATGGCTTGCAGTTCGCGCAGTTTGCCCTGATTGTTTGAAGCGATGACGAGTTTGTTCAAACGAGTCATCGTTCCTTACGCTCCATTATTTAAGCAGCAGGGCTGCACGCTGCTTTTCAATTAATTGCGCGATGCCACTTTGCGCTAAATCCAACATGATATTCATTTCATCGCGCGAGAATGCGTGCCCTTCTGCCGTGCCTTGCACCTCGATAAATTTACCGTCGCCAGTCATCACCACATTCATGTCGGTATCGCAGGCAGAGTCTTCTACATAATCCAGATCAAGCACTGCCGCGCCATTATGCATTCCCACCGAAATAGCGGCGACAAAATCAATCAAGGGCGTTTCTTTAATTAAATTTTTATTAAGCAGACCGTTCACCGCATCATGCAGTGCCACAAATGCGCCCGTGATACTGGCGGTGCGTGTGCCGCCATCGGCTTGAATCACATCGCAATCTATTTGTATGGTGCGTTCGCCTAGTTTTTTCAAATCCACTACTGCTCGCAAACTGCGTCCGATTAAACGCTGAATTTCTTGCGTGCGTCCAGACTGCTTGCCCCTAGCGGCCTCGCGCGCCATACGTTCACCAGTAGAACGTGGCAACATGCCATATTCTGCAGTGACCCATCCTTCGCCTGAGCCTTTTTTATGTGGTGGCACGCGCTCTTCGACGCTGGCGGTGCAGATGACTTTGGTATCACCGCACTCAATTAACACCGAGCCTTCGGCATGTTTGGTGTAGTGGCGGGTGATGTGGATATTGCGTAGATGTGCGGGGTGTCTATCGGCAAAACGTGTGGCGGGAAATAGTTGCATGGCGAGTTCCGTTAAATGAAAGTACGTATTATATTGAGGGTGTCTCTAAAAATTAAAATTTAAACTAGTAAGCCACGAACGGAATAAAATGCTTGCCTTCGTTTTGAGCTTGCCTATTGATCCGGCCAGATTTATCTGTGAATAATTCAAGCAGAATTTGTCACGGTGCTCATGTTTATTGGCTCTACAAGCATATCTGAATTGATAGTCACGGATAAATCTGGCCGAGTCTATAAGGACTTGTTCAGCGTTTTGTGACACAGCAAGATTAGATTTGCTCGCAATCCAGCACCATGGCAACGGGCATGGCGGCAATACGCATTTCTTCGCCCTCGCCCCAGCGTATGCCAACAACGGTGATGTTGTCAGAGTGCCCGGCTTCTTTTTCTATCGCCCTGTCCATCAATTGCTCCAGCGCCTGCGGCAGTGGAGACAAGTTGAGCGTGGAGGCAATCTCCTGACCGGACAATGGTCCCCACAGGCCATCGCTGCATAAAATGATGCAATCATTTTTCTGCAAGAGTTGTGCAGCAGAAGAGTCGACGAAGAACATGCCCTCTTCTGCGCCCAAACAATTGGTGATTTTATTTCGATCCGGATGAGTACGCATGTCCTTGGCTTCAATCATTCCAGAGTCAGCCCATTGCTGCACGACTGAGTGATCTTTCGTGCGTGTAACCACGTCATCCCCGCGAATTAAATACAAGCGCGAATCTCCAGCGTGCGCCCAAAATATTTGGTCATCCATCACAATTGCTGCGACGCAAGTTGTGCCAGGATTGCCGTCTAGTTTTCGTTCACGGGCATACCTGATAATTGCGGTGTGCGCGTTTTGCATAACGTGGCTTAGAAAGCTAGATGGATTCGAAATGCGTGGTTGCGCGGCTTCTTCAAATGCTTTTATGAAAGTTTGTATAGCCAAATGCGCGGCCAGCTCGCCATGTGAATGCCCGCCCATACCATCTGCCAGCACCAGCAGCAACGCCTGGTCACTGTAGGCATAGGCGACGCGATCTTGATTGTATTGGCGGCCACCGATACGACTGGCTTGATATATGGAAAATTTCATAAGGTGTAATCGTAATATAATACGGGCAGTTCCCAAAAATCAAACTTCTTCACCGCACTTTATTGCTCTGAATAATGTTTCTTTAAGTATAGCAATCGTATACTGCGCCAACATTTTTTGTTCGCGCCTCGTCTTAGTTGAAAAATGTTAACTTGGTTGGAATTTTTAAAGGTGCCCTTGCATGTGTTGTTGTTCGATTTATCGATGGAGAAATTTGTCAATGATTCTGGCCAGCAATAAAATTAAATTTCCAAAATTTCATGTGGGACATTGTCCCCTTGTGGGATATATTCGGAGCACGTAATGATTTTTAGCATGACTGGCTTTGCCACTGCCACTGTAGAAACTGAAGCGGGCACACTCACGCTGGAATTACGCGCAGTAAACTCGCGCCATCTCGATTTACAATTACGCCTGCCGGATGATTTGCGTATATTGGAAACCGCCTTTCGTGTAGCCATCAGCGCGCAAATTACGCGCGGCAAGGCTGAATGCCGTGCCAGTTTTGCAGCGCACCAGATGAACCAGAATTTCACTCAGCTCAATCAACCACTGCTCCATCAATTAGCCAAATGGAACAAAGAAATTCGCGGCATTTTACCTGAAGCGCTCCCGCTTGGCGTGGCTGATATGCTGCGCTGGAATGGAGTCATTCAAATCGCTGCGACGGCTGAAGGCGCATTGCATGAGGCGGCCATGCAGGCACTGCAACAAACCTTAAAGGAATTTTCTGCATCCCGTGCGCGTGAGGGCGAAAAACTAGCCGCATTTTTGGAGCAGCGCATCACGCAAATATTGGGTTTGTGTGTCACCGTTGCGCCGCGCATTCCCGCCGCTATTGCCGTGTATGAAGAGCGACTGACAGCGCGTTTACACGCCGCGCTAAAAAATAGTGACGATGAGCGTATACGCCAGGAAATCACTTTGTTTGCCAGCAAAATTGATGTGGATGAAGAGTTGTCACGGTTGCAAACGCATTTGAATGAAGTGCGGCGCGTGTTGGTGCAGGGTGGCGCAGTGGGCAAGCGGCTGGATTTTTTAATGCAGGAACTGCATCGCGAAGCGAATACATTGGGCGCAAAATCTGTTGACGCGGAAGTGACTTATGCCACCATGGAAATGAAATTGCTGATCGAGCAAATGCGCGAACAGATTCAGAATATTGAATGACGTTTCACCCCGTCGCACAACATCGCATTAACCCAACGAGAGCCGCTAATAATGCGGCTTTTTCACATCTTGTGGTTGCATGTCGTATCAGGAAAGCGCACAATTGCCGTGTACCAGTAAGCGTACTACTTGGCTTTCTGGTACAAATTTGCTGGTACACACAGGAGGGCGAGATATGGGCAAGCTAACTGATATTCAAATACGCAACTGGATCAAGGCCGATGAACGCTTTGACTTACGTGGTGATGGCGACGGGCTGTACCTGTCTTTCAGGGGTGACCTTGCTGTTCCTATTTGGCGATTCCGCTACCGCTTCGCTGGCAAGCAGCGGGTGATGAATCTCGGAAGCTACACCGCACTATCCCTAGCCGATGCCAGGAAGACCGCCAAAGAACTGCGCGCTCGCGTTGCGCTGGGGCATGACGTGGCTGGCGAAAAACAGGAGCGCAAACGGGTGGCTGTCGCCAAGATCGAATCCGAGAAAAATGCGCTGAACGTGGGGCAGCTTGCGGATGAATACTTTGAGCGGATGATTCTCGGTCATTGGAAGCATCCCAACATCGTGCGCAGCAGGATCGAGCGGGACATTAAGCCCAACATCGGCAAGCTGGCAGTGCAAGACGTGAAACCCATGCACATTGATGCCATGCTGCAAACCATCGTCAAGCGCGGCGCGCCGACCACGGCAAACGATGTGCTGCGCTGGGTGCGCCGGATGTTTGACTTCGCGGTGAAGCGGCACATGGTGGAATACAACCCTGCGATGGCTTTCAATATGTCTGATGCAGGCGGCAAGGAAGAAGCGCGTGACAGATGGCTGACGCAGGACGAACTGGCAAAATTGTTCGAGGCCATGCGCAACGCCAAAGGCTTTACCGTGGAAAACTTTCTAGCGGCCAAGCTGCTGCTGTTGCTGGCGGTGCGCAAGCAGGAATTGACGGCGGCGAAGGTGGCGGAATTCGACCTTGATAAAGCCATCTGGTATCTGCCAGCCGAGCGGACAAAAACAAACAAGGCGATTGATATACCATTGCCCAAGCCCGCTGTGGAATGTCTGCGCAAGTTGATCGAATTGGGGTACTCAAGCGATTACCTGCTACCCGCGCGCAAACGTCAGGAAAGGATGCTGCCGCACATTCACGAAAACACCCTGAATGTCGCCATGTCCAAGGTCAAGCCGCTGCTGGGTGATATGGAAAACTTCACCATTCATGACTTCCGACGCACTGCTCGCACGCACCTTTCCGCATTGGGGGTTAGCCCGCACATTGCCGAGCGCTGCCTGAATCACAAGATCGAGGGCGTGGAAGGCATCTATGATCGGCATGGTTATTTCAACGAGCGGCGCGAAGCACTGATGAAGTGGGCGGCTTTTCTGGATACTTGCGAAACTGGGAAGGATTGGAATGTAGTACCGCTACGCGGGAAGAAAAAGGCCGCATAATTCGAGTTATCCACGCCTAGCCCGGCGGGGCGAAAACGGACACCCTTATCCGTTGGCGCGGGTTTTATTTGAGGGGCAACACGGCAGGGGGTGTGAGTGATACCGACAAAGGAACAATTCATTGAACTGAATAGCGCATTGAACAGCAGCGTAGAGTTTATTAAAAATCGCTTGGACTATGATGGTCATGTATACCCACCGAGAGAGCGTCCAGACCTATCAGAAATCTTTACGATAGGTTCTAAGTTACCAAAATTCACAACAGAAGAAGAACACAGAGAGTTTGTCAATCGCGAACTCCAACAATTTATCAAGCCAGATGTCGAGTTATATCTTGAACAATCTGAGGCCAGCCAGAATTTGCCAGCGTGGGGTTGGTTGCATTCACAACAAAACTATATGCGCGCTAAAGGAAAAGTTTTTAAGCATTGGCCGTCAGAAGAACGGGTTGGTAATGGACTGGAAAAGCATATTACCAAGATCGCGGTTGATTATTTATTTACAGAACTTAGGGAGAGGGGGGCGCTCATTTCTGCGGGTGTTACTCCTGATGAAGAAGATGCAAAAACAGCAGAAGAGAGGATTGCTGCAAGACGTATTAATAGTTCACCGCAAGAAATTCTTCAATCTAAGTTAAGGGGTGTAGCGAGCAGAGTTGTTCGCTATAAGTTGTGGGTTGCAGGTGTGGTGCTTGCCTTATCAAATTATCACTACGGCGAAACTGTGGAAAAGGCAGTGAATCGAAAAAACACAGTCGATGCACTTGTCGCTGCATGGGAAACATTTTACAAGCAAGTTGAATTGGCACAATCGGATGTTGAGCTTGGAGAGTATTTAAGCATAGCTACATTAAGGTTAAGCGATGATAGATGGCTTACAGAATTGCGTGCGCTTCACCAGAGCGGCGCGATTTATTTTATTGAGCGAAAAGATGACACAGTACTGGAGAGGCTGTTTATCAGGGAAATTGCACTTTTAAACAGAAATCTTTTTTATAGGCCTCATACAAACCTGATTGTTGACCTATTCTATTTGGACGGGATGAAAGCTGCGCCCACCGAAAGAACAATACAAAGAATTGTAAAGAGCGTGATTACCAATAGGGATGAATTAAACGCAGTGTCTTTAAAATCTCGAGAGATACGTCGCAGAAAACAATTAAGCGACACATAACTGAAATAAATAATCCAACAACTGGCGGTCAATTAGTAAGCAAAACCTTACTGCCTTGTAGCGCGTAAAATCCAATTCAGAGTCATAGTATTCGCATCGTGCCGTCGCTTGACGGTTAACCCCAAACCTTTGGAGGTCACACGATGCAAACTAAGAGCAATACAAACAACAAGAGCGCACAACGCACCGACACGAACACGATCCCCGATGCGCTCAAAAACTTTGATTCACTCCCCGACTCAGCGAATGTCCGGCAACCCGTAGTCCAAGCCCTGTACGGTTGCTCTGCCGCAACGGTGTGGCGCATGGTCAAACGCGGCACACTGCACAAACCCCGCAAATTATCCGAGCGCGTATCCACATGGAATGTGGGCAAGCTACGCAAAGACCTGGCGGCATAAGGTGGCGCAGAATCTACCAGCACCATGCTTTCAAGTGTACGCGGCCAGCGTTCTGGCAAGCCTTCCGTTTAGACAGGCCGACCTTGCGGCACGCGGCCTTGCATACACGTTGCTATGTGAGCTTTGGGTTAATCACAGGCTACCCCGTAACCCTGCTGCACTTGCAAAGGTACTTGGTTTTGACGCTGGCGAAGTTGCCGCTGCATTACCAGCAGCAATGGCGTTTTTCAATATCGACGGCGACAGCATTTTCTGTCCACAGCTTGAGGATTATCGAACGCACTTGAACGAAATTCGAGACAAGCAAAAGAAGGGCGGAAAGCTGGGCGCAGCGATTACGAACAAAAAAACAGGGCGCGCTGTAAAGCTCGCAGATATTGATCTAGGGAGCAACACAGCTAACCCGCAAGTACACCCGCAGGTAGAGGCGCGGGTCTCTAGTAAAGCAAAGTCAAGTACAGTAAATCAAAGTCAAACCCAGCCGTTAGAGAAGGGAATTACTCCAGTAGTCAATTCAGGTGTAAATGCTGAATGGTTGGCTGGATATGAAACTGTTGAGAGTTGTACGCCTGAAGCGTATGCCAAAGCAAGCGGGGGTGGATAGCCATGAGTAAACGCCACCCTAACCACCGCCACGTCAAAATCCATTACACCTACACCGTGGAAGAAATCGCCAACCTGTTTTGCAAACACAAAAACACGGTAAGGAATTGGCACAAAAACGGCCTTGCGACGATAGATGACAGAAAGCCGATGCTGTTTCACGGACGGACGCTGGCGACCTTCCTTGAGGCAAAGCGGACAAAAAACAAGCGGCCATGCAAGTCAGGTGAAATCTATTGCATCAAGTGCCGTGCGCCCAAAGTGCCAGACGGCGGCATGGCTGACTGTGAGCGCGTGAACGAGAAAATATGGAACCTTGTCGCGATCTGCCCGGACTGCTACACGATCATCAATCAGCGTGTTGGTTTTGCCAAGTTGGAACTGATTCGCAGAAAAATAGACATCACAATGCCGCTTGCACAGCAACACATAAACGAGAGTAACGACCCTACCGTAAACAGTTAGTTGAAACAGGAGGCAGAAACATGCTGAAACACAGTGCCAGTAACGAGCGCATCAAGCGTATTTATTTTACCTATTTGAAGGAAGCGAAACGCCAGAGTGGGCAGTCGGTAGATGCTGTCGCCAAGGCGTTGGCAAGGTTTGAGGACTATACCCATTTCAAGGAATTCAAGGCATTCCACACCCAGCAGGCGATTGCGTTCAAGAATCACCTTGCCAAACAGAAAGGCCAGCGATCCGGCGAGGTATTGAGCAAAGCAACCTTGCATTCCACGCTGTCCGCGCTTCAACGGTTCTTTCTGTGGCTTGCCGGGCAACCCGGTTACAAGTCGAGGTTTAAGTATTCCGATGCCGATTTTTTCAATATATCGGGCAATGATGTGCGCGTGGCAACGGCTCGCCGGGAGCAAAAGGCTCCAACGATGGAACAGGTGAAGCATGTTATTGCGACAATGCCATGCGCAACCGAAATTGAACGACGCAACCGCGCGTTGCTGGCGTTCACGCTACTAACAGGTGCGCGGGACAGCGCCACTGCATCCTTGAGGCTCAATCACATAGACCTGGCGCAAGGCTGTGTGCAACAGGATGCGCGCCAAGTTAAGACGAAATTTCGCAAAACCTTTACGACATTCTTCCTTCCTGTGGGTGATGAAATTCGCGGTATCGTTGAAGAGTGGGTGCAATACCTGCGGAAGGAAAAACTTTGGGGCAATGATGATCCGCTGTTCCCCGCTACGCACAATGCGCCGGGGGCATCATGCCTGTTTGAAGTGGCGGGGCTGAAGCGGAAGCATTGGAGCAACGCTGCACCGATACGCAAGATTTTCCGCGAGGCTTTCGAGGCAGCCGGGCTGGATTATTTCAACCCGCACAGTTTCAGGCATACGCTTGTCCGGCTGGGTGAAACCGTATGCAAGTCCCCGGAAGATTTCAAGGCGTGGAGCCAGAACCTCGGGCACGATAAAGTTTTGATGACCTTTACAAGCTATGGCGAAGTTCCATATCAGCGTCAGGGGGAAATCATACGCGGCTTGGCTACACCACAACAGGCCATGCAATCGGGCGTTAATGAACTGGCGAAGGCACTTGCCCAGGAGTTACGAGCAATCATTTAATACATGGCTGTGCCAAAAACACAAAACCAGCGAATAAAAGTATCGCGGAACAGGGGGGTAAAGGTAGAATGATTCATTCTTTCGAATCCGACTTTTTGGAAATGGCCGCTAGCCTTGCTGTACCGATTAACTCGAAACTTCTCGTGTGGGCACGCGAGACATCGGGCTATCCGCTGGAGGCGGCGGCACTCAAGCTGGCAATCAAGCCGGAAAAATTGTCTGAGATTGAGGCAGGACAAGTAGCGCCATCCTTCGCACAATTAAAAAAGGCGGCAGACGTTTACAAGCGCCCCTTGGCCGTGTTTTTTCTGGAGAAAGCACCGGAAAGACAGCCCGAAGTTCACGATTTCCGGCTTCAACCGGGTGTCATGCAACGGCCTTATGCGCCACGCCTCAACAATGAAATACGCCAGGCGCGCTTGCGGCGCGACGATGCACTTGAACTTGCCCAAACGCTGGAAGAACCCGCCCCCACCTTTACCCATCAGGCTACAGCCGACGAAGCGCCGGAAGCAGTTGCTGCCCGTGTACGCGCGCTGCTCGGCATCACGTTAGATCGGCAACACGGATTTCGCCGCACTGAAGACGCGCTGAAAGCATGGAAGGCAGCCGTTGAAGCCCAATCAGTTCTGGTTTTTGAAACCAGCCGGATCACCTCTGAAGAAATGCGCGGCGTTTCACTCCCAGCCGACGTGCTGCCCATCATCATTCTAAATGGCGGCGAGGCACACGCGGGACGCTTGTTCACCCTGTTGCACGAATTCACCCACCTGCTACTGCGGCAGGGCGGAGTGTGCGACTTGGCCCCGGTGGATGACGGATCGCCTGATGCCCGTATCGAAGCCTTCTGCAATGCCGTGGCCGGTAATGTGCTGGTTCCTGCCGATGCGCTGCTGGCTGAATTGCCGCACCAGCATAGCCATCCTTGGGACATGAATGAACTGGAAGCCCTATCCAGCCGATTTTCAGTCAGCAGGGAAGTTGTATTACGCCGCCTGCTGGTTTTGGGGCGCACGACACCCGCGCACTACGAGGCGATGCGGGTGCGCTTTCAGGAAGAGAACCGCCGCTTGTCAGAGGGGCGCAAGAACAAGAAAAGCGCGGGTGGCCCGCCCCCTTCCGTCATGGCGGTGCGCAACCTGGGGCGACCGTACATCAGGCTGGTACTGTCTGCCTATTCCCGTGAGCGTATTGATCTCTCATCAGTTTCCGACTACCTCGGGGTCAAGCTCAAACACCTGCGGCGTATTGAATCTCTGGTTCACGGGCGATAGGCGTGAGTTACTGCATCGACACCAACATCTTTATCGACGCGGGCGAACGCTACTACCCACCGGACATTGTTCCCGGCTTTTGGAAAAACCTCGACGGGCTGATTGATGCCGGGCGCTTCAAGGCACCGGAAATGCTGATTGAAGAGTTGGAGCGCAAGGACGATGCTTGGCGGCAGTGGGTCTATGACCGCAAGGAAACCCTGATTGTCCCGATGGATATGCCCCAAGTGGAAGCGGTCAAGCGCGTGATGGCTGCCTATGAAGCACAGTCCAGCGACGTGATCCGTATGACTGGTGACCCGTTTTTTATTGCCTTGGCATTGGCGCAAGGGCTAACCGTTGTCACCAGTGAAAGCGAGCGCAAGGGCAAGGTCAAAATTCCCAAAATCTGCGCCGCGCTGGGTGTGCCGAGTATCAGCCTGCTGGAAATGATGCGCCGCGAAAACTGGCGGCTGGTGGCAACCTGACGCGCTTTTAGTGCGCGTGGTTTTTCAGGTATTGGTCGGCGCGGTCGGTGGCGACGAATTCGATAATGGCGCGCGCATCATCCGAGCAGGACTTGAACACCATCTGATCGAGCACATC
>JAKFXW010000134.1 GCA_021731185.1 Gallionellaceae bacterium | reverse complement strand
TCAGAAGCACCGGAAATCCAGTGGGCTCACTGTTGATGGCAAAAGGCAAAGCCAAGTGGGGTTTCTGGTGGAATCTAGGGCTTTTATTTTATGTGCCTGTAGGTATTTATATAGGAAGCTACTGGGAACTAATGGGTATTAGCTGGATGTTGATTGTTATGCAACTTTCGTTGGTTATACCCAATTGGTATTTTTTGGTTAAACCACTTTGCGGGGCTGATTTTTTAGAATACCACTTGCAAATAGTCAAGCCAGCATTGATAGCTTTTTTGGCTGGGGGGGGAGTTTATATGATAATCATCCCGCTAGAATTTGGTGTCATCAAATTTTTAGTCGGTGCGATGATTGGATTTGTTTTAACCATTTGGTTTAATTGGATTTGGAATAGAGAATTTATCAATGAATTGAAAGATGTTAGAAAATGACAACATCACCGATAACGCTGTTTGTCTATAACCGTCCAAATCATACTCGGCGAACTATTGAAGCTTTAAAACAAAATCTCCTTGCTGAAAATAGCGACCTGATTGTCTTTTCTGATGTACCGAAGTCCGAAGCGCAAGCCGAGGCAGTGAGCGAGGTGCGCAAATACATTCGCACAATTGACGGGTTCAAGTCCGTAACTATTATCGAGCGGGAAGCTAATTTTGGATTGGCTCGATCCATCATTGACGGAGTTACAGCAGTAGTAAATAAATATGGCCGCATCATTGTGCTCGAAGACGATATGGTGACTTCTCCCTATTTTCTGACTTACATGAATGAGGCACTGGAGAAGTATGCGGACGATGAACGTGTTGTTAGCATTCATGGTTATGTGTATCCGGTTACTCAATCTTTGCCAGAAGCATTCTTTTTGCCCGGAGCAGATTGCTGGGGTTGGGCAACGTGGGGTCGCGGCTGGACTTGCTTTAACAGCGATGGACAGTTTTTGTTGGATGAGATTAAGCGGCGCAAATTGATCCGTGCTTTCGACTTCAATGGAGCATATCCTTTTTCTAAAATGCTTGAAGGACAGATCAAAGGCACAAATGATTCATGGGCCGTGCGTTGGTATGCATCAGCTTTTCTGGCGGGGAAATTGACGCTTTATCCTGGACGCAACCTAGTGCATAACATTGGCAACGATAATAGCGGCACTCATTGCGAGGAATCAGCAGACTTTGATGCTAATTTGAGCAGTACACAAATCAACCTGAACAATATTAACTGTGAGCCATCGCAGAAAGGCCGACAGGTTTTTGAAGATTTTTTCAGACAAGGGCAAATGAGCCTGCTAGGGCGATTGGCGCATAAGTCACGCGCTTTGATAAGGTTGGTGGGCAGATGAGTGTATTGAAAGCACTGGCTCGCGATTGGTTGCCGCCAGTTTTGGCTCGTTGGTTTCGCCAAATTCGCGGTGGTGGGATTCGTTTTGAGGGTGATTTTGCCACGTGGGCGGAAGCTAACAACCATTGCACTGGTTATGATGCGAAAGAGATTCTTGCCAAAGTTTTGACCTCTACCCTTAAGGTTAAGCATGGTGAGGCCGCATTTGAACGCGATTCAGTGCTCTTTGATAAAATTGAATATTCATGGCCAGTTCTTGCGGGTCTAATGTGGGCGGCGGCTCGTAGCGGGGGGAGGCTCAACGTACTGGATTTTGGTGGTGCACTGGGCAGTAGTTATTTTCAAAATAGAAAATTTTTACAGTCGCTGCCGGAGGTGCGCTGGAATGTGGTGGAACAGCCTCATTATGTAGATGCGGGACGAAAACATATCCAAGATGAGCAGCTGCGATTTTATAAAACGCTGGAAGAGTGCTTGGCGGAAAATCAGCCCAGCGTAATTTTGTTGTCGAGTGTATTGCAGTATATCGAGTCGCCGACCGATCTTATTAGCAAATTGAATAAGGTGGGTGCGCTATGTTTGATCGTTGATCGTACTTCGTTCACCTTGCATGGAAAAGATAGATTGGTCGTTCAAAAAGTGCCTGCTGCTATTTATTCTGCCAGTTATCCGATGTGGATTTTTTCACAATCAGAGTTTGAGAAACTTATGTCCAAAAATTGGCGCATAGTTGCAACCAATATTAGCCCAGAAGGGTATGTGCGCATTACAAATGATTTGGAATTTTCATTTCAGGGTGTGTTACTGGAGGCATGCCGATGATTAAACGCCTCAAAGACATTTATCGAGGCCAAATGTTTTTCCTGGGGTGGCTTGGCATTTTTGTTAATCCTTTTTACATTGCGCGGTCTGGGTTGTGCAAGGCAATGATTGAATTTTCACCGAGGCTATCTGGTCGGCTGCTTGATGTGGGATGTGGCAGCAAGCCGTATCAAGCCCTGTTTGCTGTTGACGCTTACGTTGGGCTGGATATTGATAGCGAGGCATCGCGTAAGCGTGGGATTGCCGACCATCACTACGATGGGAATACCTTCCCGTTTGCTGATGCTTCATTCGACTCGATACTTTGCAACCAAGTGTTGGAGCATGTGTTTAACCCGGATGAGTTTCTTGGAGAAATCGTGCGGGTATTAAAGCCGGGAGGGAAACTATTGCTCACCGTGCCTTTTGTGTGGGATGAGCATGAGCAACCTTATGATTACGCACGTTACTCAAGTTTCGGTTTGCGCGCACTTCTGGAAAAACAGGGCTTCAAAATTGTTCACCATAAAAAAATTGGTGCCGATGCGTCTATTCTTTTCCAGCTTACGAATGCTTATCTGTTCAAGGTTACGCAAGGTTGGTCCAGGCCATCAAAACTGATGTTTACTGCATCGGTCATGGCATTCATTAATGTAATGGGTTTGCTCACTCGACGATTGCTACCCGATAACCCCGACCTCTTTCTTGACTATATAGTCCTTGCGGAGAAACCCTCTTGAATTTATATGCCAATGCAAAAGTATTAATCACCGGCGGCCTCGGCTTTATCGGTTCAAACCTTGCCCGTGCCCTTGTTGCACACGGTGCTGAAGTCACATTGGCGGATAGCCTTATCCCGCAATACGGTGGAAACCCATTCAATATCGAAGGCATCCGCGATAAGGTCACGGTGAATGTGTGTGACGTGCGCGATCCCTTCGCGATGTCCTATTTACTTAAAGATAAAGATTTTTTGTTTAATCTGGCCGGGCAGACGAGCCACATGGATTCGATGACTGACCCACAGACCGATCTGGAAATTAACGCAGCTGCACAACTTTCTATTCTTGAGGCATGCCGCAAGGTGAACCCCGGCATCAAGATTATCTTCGCGAGTACCCGTCAGCTTTATGGCAAGCCGGATTATCTGCCAGTCGATGAGAAGCACCCAATTCGACCAGTGGATGTAAATGGCATTAATAAATTGGCAGGCGAGTGGTATCACCTTCTCTATAATAATGTGTACGGCATTCGCGCGTGCGCACTTCGTCTGACTAATACCTATGGTCCGAGCATGCGTGTGAAGGATGCAAGGCAAACCTTTTTGGGTATTTGGGTTCGTTTATTGCTGGAAGGTAAACCCTTTAAGATTTTTGGTGATGGCCTGCAACTGCGTGACTTTAACTATGTGGACGATTGCGTTGAGGCTTTGCTACTAGCGGGGGCAAGCGATGTCGCCAATGGCAAGATATACAATCTGGGTAGTAAAGAGGTGGTTGGATTGAAGGTGCTGGCTGAGATGATGGTTGATCTGGGTTATGGCGGGGCTTTTGAGCTCATCCCTTTCCCGCCAGAACGCAAGGCAATAGACATTGGCGATTACTATAGTGATTTCTCGCTGATCACCAAAGAGTTGGGCTGGCAACCTAAAATAGGATTGCGTGAGGGATTGCAGCGGACAATGGCTTATTATCAGGCGAACCGCAGTCATTATTGGGATGAAGCCGCATGATTTTAATGAATGATTTTAAGGCTGAACCACCTGAGTTGCGCGAAGCGATGCTAGGAGCGGCGCGTCGTGTACTGGAATCTGGCTGGTATGTGCTGGGTAATGAAGTGGTTGCCTTTGAGAAGCAATGGGCTGTTGCCTGTGGTGTGGACTATGCTGTTGGTGTAGGGAACGGTATGGATGCGATCGAGATTGCGTTGCGTGCGCTTGATGTAGGTTCGGGCGATGAGGTTATTACCACACCGATGACCGCTTTTGCGACCGTACTCGCTATCTTGCGCGCGGGCGCAACACCCGTACTTGCAGATATTAATCCCGAAACAGCGCTGCTTTCGATTGATAGTGCTGCTCGATGTGTTACACCCAAGACAAAGGCATTGCTACTCGTGCATCTCTATGGCCAGGTTCGCAACATGAAAGCTTGGTTAGACTTTTGCGCTAAGCATGGAATAAAGTTGGTCGAGGATTGTGCACAGGCACATCTGGCGACATGGCAGGGCAAGGTTGCCGGTAGTTTTGGCGCGGCGGGGGCATACAGTTTTTATCCGACCAAGAATCTCGGGGCGCCTGGCGATGCGGGTATGCTCGTTACAGATGATGAGGCTATTGCGCAACGCGCAGGGAGGCTGCGTAACTATGGTCAAAGCATTCGCTATCATCATCCCGAACTTGGGATGAACAGCCGCCTCGATGAAATTCATGCGGCCATGCTGGCTGAACGAATGGGGTGGCTGCCGGAATTCACTGAACGTCGCCGACAGATTGCAAAGACCTACCAAATGGGCATTAAGAATCCAAAAATCCGCCTTCTTGCTTCGCCGGAAGAGTCATTGGCGCATGTGTTTCATCTATACGTTATCACTTGTGAACAACGCGGCGCGCTACAAGCGCATTTGGAACAACACCAAGTGCAATCGCACATCCACTATCCTATTCCTATCCATCATCAAGAGCCCTGCCGGGATATAGCACGAGACCCTCAGGGATTGGGAAATAGCGAACGTCACGCTACGACTTGCCTTTCATTGCCGTGTCATCCCCAGATGACAGATAGTAATGTTGCGGCAGTCATTGCGGCAGTCAATTCATTTCAGGGGGCGTGATGGAGCATTATGTCACGTTGTTTGATAGTCTTTTCCTGCCTCAAGGGCTTGCGCTACATATGTCTATGGAGCGTCACGCGGGTGACTACACTTTATGGATATTGTGTATGGATGATGAAGTGCATGATGCTTTAACTAAATTAGAGTTACCCAATGTTCGACTCTTGCAATTAAGTAAATTGGAAACACCCGAATTGTTAGCAGTTAAGCCATCCCGTAGTAAAGGTGAATATTGCTGGACGTTAACACCGTTTACGCCACGCTTTGTGTTTGAGGCAGATACTGCAGTATCTCGTGTGACCTACCTGGACGCTGATATGTGGTTCAGAAAAAATCCGACTCAAATTTTTCACGAGTTTGATGCTTCTGGAAAAAAGGTGTTGATCACAGATCATGCGTACGCACCTGAGCACGATCAATCAGCGACTTCTGGTCAGTATTGCGTGCAATTTATGACCTTCACACGACATAGAGGGGAGATTGTCAGAAAATGGTGGGAAGATAGGTGTATCGAATGGTGTTTTTCGCGACACGAAAATGGTAAGTTTGGTGATCAAAAATACTTGGATGATTGGCCGACAAGATTTTCTGATTCTGTTCATGTACTCACCAACAAAGAATTAATGCTGGCACCTTGGAATGCTACACGATTCCCATATGGAAACTCGGTTGTTTGGCACTTTCATGCGCTCCGAATTTTGTTCAGAGCGAGAAAATCGCCCTTGGTTATATGCGGGTCATATTTGTTGCCAAAATGCACTCATGAAAATGTTTATCAACATTACCTTGTAGATTTACGGATTGCCATTCATCAAATAACAAACATTGGGTTTAGTTTGAAATCTCAAATTACATTATCAAATATGAGTTTCATGAAAATACGTTTACAAATGCTCTATCAGCGAAGTTGGTTATTTAATACCCGTTTTGTATCTAAGTTGTGATTGATAAATATATGTCTGGCATCCTTTACGTTAAACCAAAATTTTATTCCGAAGACTATCGGGCATTGATCATCCCAAGACGCACAATGCGTGTAAGCGGTTTGGGTTAAGTGCGTTGATATTAATACCGCTCAGTGCACATGAACTCAACTAAGCAATATGCAGCTTCAGTAACGGGATCAATTCCGCTCATTACCATCATCATCGCTGTATTCAACGGCACTAAAACACTGCAACAGTGCATCGACAGTGTTGCGAATCAAACCTATCCAAATAAAGAGTTGATCATTATTGATGGCGGTTCGACAGATGGTACGATTGATTTGCTGAAAAAAAATAATCACCATATTACCTATTGGATTTCTGAGCCGGATCGCGGAATATACAATGCATGGAATAAGGCGCTGGCACAAACAAAAGGTGAGTGGATTTGTTTTCTGGGCGCGGATGATTTTTTTTTGAATACACGGGTGTTAGAGCAAATGGCCGTTCATTTAGCAATCATTCCCGCGAACATTCGTGTTGCTTACAGTCAAGTAATGCTGCTCAACAATGATGGGGAAACTTTGTATCCGATCGGGGAGCCTTGGGGAAAAATAAAAGAACGATTCAAGCAGGTCATGTGCATCCCACACCAAGGTGTGATGCACCGGCGCAGCATGTTCGAGCAGAATGGCAAATTTGATGAATCATTTCGTATTGCTGGAGATTACGAATTGCTGATGCGCGAGCTAAAAACAGGCGATGCCGTGTTTATTCCTGATTTGATTACAACTGGTATGCGCCAAGGCGGCATCAGTAGTGACCCTGAAAATACATTGGTAACAATGCGCGAGATCAGGCGAGCGCAGAAAATGCATGGGCAGCAATGGCCAGGCTGGATATGGTTCGTAGCAATGACAAGGGTGTATGTGCGCTTGCTGCTATGGCGCATTTTGGGAGAAGCCATGACAAGGAAGGCACTGGATGCCTATAGGCGCATACTGGGCTTGCCAGCCTATTGGACTAAGACATGACGTTTGTTCATCTGGTTTAGCGTCAGAGTATGAGCGCAAGAAAAAAAATTATCATTTCCGGTGTCAACTTAATTGAGGGCGGACCGCTGACAGTGTTGCGTGATTGTGTTGATGCAGCGGTACAACATTTATCTGGCGAGTGGGAAATTATCGTATTAGTGCATGACAAGGCACTTATCCGCACTATGGGCGTTACGGTTTTAGAGTTTCCCTTGTCCAAAAGATCATGGCTACGACGGCTTTATTATGAGTGGTGGTTTTTCCGGCGACTTTCAAAAAAATTAAACCCCGATTTTTGGCTTTCACTACACGACATAACCCCTTTCGTCGGATCATGTCCTCAAGCAGTTTATTGCCATAACGCCACTCCGTTTTACCGAATTATTTCTGCGCGCGAAATTTGGCTAGACCCAAAACTACTAATGTTTAGCCTATGCTATCGATATTTATATGGAATTGGCATCCATCGCAATAAATTTGTCATCGTTCAACAAGAATGGTTGAGACGGGAGTTTAAGCAGTTATTTAAAGTCCCCAACATCGTCGTGGCCTATCCTGTTTCTCATGTTGAACAAGTGAAAGTCCCGTTACAGTCCACCCCCAGGGATAAATATATTTTTATTTATCCCTCACTACCTAGAGTGTTCAAAAATATTGAATTGCTTTGCGATGCTGTGAAAATTTTGAATTTGCAAGGTATCTCCGGATTTGAGGTTCGCTTAACTGTGGATGGTAGCGAAAATAGGTATGCCACGTATTTGTTGAAAAAATACGCCAGTACACCTGGCCTCCAATTCATTGGAAGACAGACGCGGCAGGAAATGGTAGCGCAATATGTTAGCTGTGATTGTGTGCTTTTCCCATCCAGGCTTGAAACTTGGGGACTGCCAATTAGTGAAGCTAAAGCATGGGGCAAACCACTGCTTGTTTCAGAATTACCTTACGCACATGAAGCGGTGGGCGATTATGATAGAGTCGGCTTCGTCGATCCTCGCAATCCTGAGGAATGGGCTTATAAAATGAAACTTGCTTTAACTGGCGAAGCAGTGTTTCATGAAGCACGAATTATGCGCCCTGAACTACCTTTCGCTCAGGATTGGCATGAGTTAATTAAGCTGTTGACAAATGACCAACCCCCTTCTGTGTAGTGTACAAAATTTTCTCTATGCATAGTAACCCGTTAACAAACATATCCATTTCGGTTGTCAGTCACGGGCAAATTGATTTAATTGACAGTCTGCTGCATGACATTAATGAACATTGTTTGGCGGCTCAAATTGAGGTGTTGCTCACGTTGAATTTGTCTGAAACATTACCATTCAATGAAGATAATTTTGCATTTCCAATCATAGTTATTCGCAATCCCATTCCGTTAGGTTTTGCGGCTAATCACAATCAAGCTTTTGTAAAATCATCCGGACAAATTTTTTGTGTGGTGAACCCAGATATTCGTTTGCACGAGAACATTTTTCCCGCGTTGTTGGACTGTTTAAAAGATGCCCATGTTGGTGTGGCCGCGCCTTTGGTTGTGGGTGAGCAGGGCGAAACAGAAGACAGCGCACGACGTTTCCCAACCCCATTGAAAATACTGTGTAAGGCATTTGGCGGTTGTCGAGGGAGTGATTATGTCGTGAAAAATGAAATGATTTTTCCTGACTGGGTGGGGGGCATGTTCATGTTATTCCGCCGCGAAACGTTCGTACAATTAGGCGGGTTTGATCAGCGATATTTCTTGTATTACGAAGATGTGGATTTGTGCGCCAGGTTGAATTTGCAAGGGTATAAAGTTGCCTTATGTCCTGCGGCCAAAGTTATTCATCACGCACAGCGTAGTAGTCATCGAAACTTCAAATATTTGAAGTGGCATTTATTTAGTATGATGCGATTTTTTTGCTCCACGCCGTTCCTGAAAATATGCTGGCGACGGTTAACGCAGTAATTTTCTTTTGATAGGAGCATAGCCCGCGATGAAATATCTCATTACTGGGGCGAACGGTTTTGTTGGCACTGCACTATGTGCTGAATTATTGCGACAAGGACAATCTGTCACAGCGGCTGTACGTTCATCCAGTCAGATGCCATTCAGCCAGCCGCAGAGCAATATTGAAATGATTGAGGTGGGTAATGTTGATGGCAATACCGATTGGTCTGCCGTGTTGTCCGGTGTTAGAAGTAGTCATCCACCTCGCTGCCCGAGTGCATGTCATGCATGATGATTCCACTGATCCCTTAGCAGAATTTCGGGCAGTGAATACGGCGGGAACCGCGCACCTGGCACGAAGTGCCGCCGCCGCAGGTGTTAAGCGATTCGTTTATATCAGCTCGATTAAGGTGAATGGTGAAGCAACACACGGCACGCATAAATTTGCTGAATCGAACCAACCTGCTCCACAAGATCCCTACGGCGTTTCAAAATATGAAGCGGAGCGGGCACTGCAGCGCATCGCGCAGGAGACGGGCTTGGAGGTCGTAATCGTTCGCTCACCGCTGGTTTATGGTGCTGGTGTGAAGGGTAATTTCGCGCAGATGTTGAAAGTTATTTCTAGAAGCGTCCCTTTGCCTTTTGCTTCTGTAAAAAATCTCCGCAGCTTTATTTATGTAGAAAATCTGGTGGACGCTTTAATTGTTTGTGCCACGCACCCCAATGCTGCTGGGCAAACGTATATAGTCAGCGACGGCGAAGATATTTCTACGCCAGATTTATTGCGTCAATTAGCTGCGGCCATGGGTGTTCCCTGCAGACTTTTTCCTTGTCCGCCAAATTTTCTGCGCCTTGCAGCGAGCTTGCTTGGCAAATCTTCCCAAGTAGAGCGTTTGTTGGGTTCGTTGCAGGTGGATAGTGGTAAAATTCGCCGCGAATTAAATTGGCAGCCGCCCTACACTTTGCAGCAAGGCTTGCAGGCTACCGTTCAGAATCAACCAATCTTTAAGTAAGGAGCAGCATGTCATATCATTACGCCCCGATTATGTCGGTGGTTATTACTTTAGTTCTTATCAGTGCAATTTTGGTGCACAAGGCCAAAGAAGCACTTATGGATGAGCCGAATGAACGTTCATTGCATACCTTGCCTGTTCCGCGTATTGGTGGTCTAGCGATTATTGTTGGTATCACGGCAGGCTGGTCGGTGATGTGGTCATCAGTGGTGTGGTGGATAGTGTTACCCATGCTATTTCTGTTTGCGGTGTCACTACGCGATGATCTAAAAGGGTTGTCGATACGCTGGCGCTTGCTGGCGCATATTATTGCCGCAACCGTATTGATGATAGGTTCCGGCCTCGCACTGCAAAATACCTTAATAGCATTTATAGTTTTGCTATGCGTAGTGTGGATGACCAATCTATTCAATTTTATGGATGGCTCGGATGGCTTGGCTAGCGGCATGGCAATACTGGGTTTTTCCATGTACGGAATAGCGAGTTTGATGCATGACAACATACAACAGGCGATGCTAAATTTTGCGATTGGTTCAGCGGTGCTCGGATTTGTTAATTATAATTTTCATCCAGCCAAAATGTTTATGGGCGATTGCGGTTCTATCCCTTTGGGATTTTTAGCGGCGGCCATGGGGCTGCGGGGCTGGCAATTGGAAATGTGGCCAGCGTGGTTTCCAGTATTAGTGTTTTCACCATTTATTTTGGATGCCAGTGTGACGCTCATCAAACGTTTGTTGCGACGCGAAAAAATCTGGGAAGCACATCGCACACATTATTACCAGCGCGTCATTTTAATGGGATGGGGGCACGATAAACTGGCCTGGCATAGTTACGCACTCACCCTGACGGTCGGAATTTCTGCACTGTTTGGGCTGTATTTCTCCAGCAATGCGTTGTGGTTGCTGTTCCTATTTTGGGCAGGCGTTTATGCCGCGCTGATGTTTATTATTGATAAACGCTGGAATAATTTTCAAAGCGGCAAAGATGCCCTTTAATCCACGCTCAATGTTAGCCATGCTGCACGATCTTGCGGCAGCAACATTGGCGTGGATTTTTGCATATTGGCTACGTTTTAACTTTGAGCCGCCGCCGCATTTTGTGGATGAAATGTTGCACACTTTGACCTGGGTCGTACCCTTGCAAGGAATCATTTTCTGGCGCTTCGGCTTATATCGCGGCTTATGGCGTTATGCCAGCGTAGTGGATTTGCGCCGTATCTCCTTGGCACTACTGACCGCCGCAGCCTTAATTCCTTTAACAATATGGATGTTCCGCATTGACGTAGTGGTGCCACGCTCGGTGCTGATTATTGATCCAATACTACTATTACTGATGATGGGTGGCAGTCGTTTTGTGTATAGATTATGGCGCGAGCACAGTGAGCACAACCCAAATAAATTAGGTGAGCCCGTGTTGATTTTAGGCGCAGGCAACGCAGCGGTGGCTTTGTCTAAAGAATTGAGTCGTAGCAGCGAGTGGCGGCTAGTAGGGTTCTTAGACGATGACATCACCAAGCATGGTCGTACCTTGAATGAAATAAAAGTATTGGGCGCGCTGGATTCGCTACCGCAATGGGCGGCACAACTCAACGTTAAGCAGGCGATTATCGCCATACCTTCCGCTACACATCAAATACGCAAACACATTGTGGCGCTATGTAACCAAGCCGCGATTAAGGTATTAACTGTTCCCGCATTTGATGATTTGCTAAGTGGTCGTATTGCGATTTCTCAGCTCCGCGCCGTGGAGCTGGATGATCTGTTGGGGCGTAATCCGGTTAAGTTGGATAGCCAAGGCCTGCATCATTTACTAACCGATAAAGTAGTGCTGATCACGGGTGCAGGCGGCTCCATAGGCTCTGAGCTTTGTCGGCAGATTGCACGATTTCAACCGCAGACGCTCATGCTTTTTGAGCGAAATGAATTTGCTCTGTATAAAATGGAGCAGGAATTCAGCGTGCATTTTCCAAACATTCGCATCGTGTGTTTGATTGGCGATGTAGGCGATGCAGCGCGACTTGAGCAGGTATTCACGGAATATAGACCTGCTGTGGTATTTCACGCCGCCGCCTATAAACATGTGCCTCTCATGGAGCAGCATAATGCTTGGCAAGCCATACGCAACAATGTGTTGGGCACATGGTCCGTGGCGACTACTGCGCAACGACATGACGTAGAAAAATTTGTATTTGTCTCAACTGACAAGGCTGTGAATCCCACCAATGTCATGGGTGCGAGCAAACGTTTGGCCGAAATGGTATGCCAAGGTTTGCAGCAGACGCACGGCACACAATTTGTCATGGTGCGCTTCGGCAATGTGCTGGGTAGCACAGGCAGCGTCATTCCAAAGTTCCGCGAGCAGATCGCGCAAGGCGGGCCGGTTACTGTTACGCATCCCGACATCACGCGCTATTTCATGTCC
>JAKFXW010000054.1 GCA_021731185.1 Gallionellaceae bacterium | reverse complement strand
CCCCGATGATCCCTTGGCGGAGTTGCCCGTGGCGGCCGAGTCGCACGAGGTTACGGGCCATGTGGTGCTGGTCGGCTATGGCCGCGTCGGCCGCCGTATCGGCGAGACGCTGGCCACACACGGGCTGGTGTACGTGGTGGTGGAGCAGAATCGTGAACTGGTCGAGACCTTGCGCGAACGTGGAATCCATGCCGTCGCGGGCGATGCCTCAAACCCGGCCGTTTTAATTCAAGCGCATATTGCGCGCGCGCATATGTTGGTGATTGCGACCCCCGATGCGCTGCGTGCGCGTCGCATGATCGAAACCGCGCGCATGCTCAACCCGCAGGTCGAGACTTTAGTGCGCACCCATAGTGAAGAAGAGGCGGTGCTGCTGCGGAAAGAGAATGCGGGAACGGTATTTCTGGGTGAGCACGAACTTGCGCTCAGCATGACGCGCCACGTGCTGGAAAAAGTCGCAGCTCGGTAAGGGTGATTACACATTGGGCGTTGTACTCTCCAGTTGTCAAACAAATCGCCTAACGAGTAAGGTTAAATTGTGATCGCGAAGCGAGCCGCAATCTGAACCGTTTGTTGTACAAGGCTGGTGGGGCTGCTGTGAACCTGCTGGTTATGGAAATATCTCATTGTCCCCTTGTGGGACTCTGACCGTAGCGGTACTACCGGAGCATGTTCCACGTGGTGTCCCCCAACCCACTTCTAAAAGTTGCCATTGCAGCAACCTATTCTGTTCAACCTGCAACTTTTAATGCATTTTTACTTGATTTCACCCTTTTTTTAGGGCGAGTGCGCCCATGCCTGCCGAGTTTAGCCAATTGGCGATTGTGTTGCGTTACATGGTCGTGTCTCTATTTGACGTGGGTGTTCGTTATCGCGCCGACCATCATGACCCCACTATTTTTTCTCAAGCAGTTTTGTGGTTGCTCTACAATGCCGATGGTTTGATGTATTGTTCGATAAAAAATAGGGAAGATGATAATGGTTGAATTGCAATCAATAGGCACTTGGTGGATGTGGATTGGGTTTGGGGTCTTTGTGTTAGCGATGCTGGCAGTGGATCTGTTTTTATTGGGCAGAAACAAGGCACACAAAGTTACATTTCGTGAAGCACTCACTTGGTCGCTGATCTGGTTTGCGCTGGCGATGCTGTTCGGCGGTGCGTTGTGGGGTTGGCTCGATCACACTGCTGGACGTGAAGTGGCGGATGCCAAGGTTGTAGAGTATCTCACCGGTTATTTGCTGGAAAAAACCTTGGCGATGGACAACATTTTCGTTTTCGTCATGATATTTTCTTTTTTTGCTGTGCCACTGGAATTTCAGAAACGTGTGCTGGTTTACGGTGTACTGGGTGCCATCATCATGCGCGCCGTGCTGATTTTGCTGGGTGCCTGGCTGATCGCACAGTTCCACTGGGTATTGTATATTTTTGGTGCTTTCCTGCTGATTACTGGTATCAAGATGCTCATGTTCGCCGATCACCAGCCTGATCTCTCCAAGAACCCGCTGTTGAAATGGTTGCGTAAACATGTGCGCATTACCGACGACTATCACGGCGACAAATTCTGGATTTATGACAAGGGTGTGCGCTGGTTTACGCCGATGTTTCTGGTGCTGGTACTGATTGAGGCATCGGATCTTATTTTTGCGGTGGATAGTATTCCGGCTATTTTTGCTGTAACTCAGGATCCGTTCATTGTGTTTACCTCTAACATTTTCGCCATTTTAGGTTTGCGCGCGCTGTATTTTTTGCTGGCCGACATGGCCGAACGTTTTCATTTGCTCAAATATGGCCTAGCGGTAGTGCTGATGTTCGTGGGTATTAAAATGCTCATCGTAGATTGGTTCAAAATTCCGGTGGAGGTGTCCTTGGGGGTGATCATCGCGGTGTTGGGCATCAGTATGCTATTGAGCCTGCGGGCAAGTACAGGCAAACAGACATAGTTTAACTAACATGTGATGTACGCCAGTTATGTTTCGCGCAACACCATTTTTTAGCAATGCATTCCTGAACCGTTTTATTACACTGCTCGCGTTGCTTTGGGTGACCCTGATTGCATGGCAAAGAAATTACAGGCCAGTAATGGTCTGGTTGATTTGTGAGTGTTTTTCTCACTGTTGTCGATTGGCTCAGCCGCAGATGTTGCGCTGATGGGACCGCGGCGTATATACTTTTTTCGGTCACCTCAAATGGACACCAGTCATCGCACTTGGCTATGCTGCCAGCATCGCGACGCATATGTTTCTTAACCGCCATTTATTTTGATGCAGTGTCCCACAAGGGGACAATGTTATTTTTAAGTTTAAGTCTTGTCATCTGAATCAAAATGTTGTGAAATACCAACCATGAACACACCAGATAATCATCGCATCAAAATCTCCACGCAGGTCAGTTATTTGTCGGAGCAATCGAATGAAGTGGAAAATCGGTTTGTTTTTTCCTACACCATCACCATTACCAATACAGGCAGCACAACCGCCAAGCTGATTAGCCGTCATTGGATTATTACCGATGCGAATCGGCATGTGGAAGAAGTGCGCGGGCAGGGCGTGATAGGCGAGCAGCCGCTCATTCGACCGAATCAGGGTTTTGAATATACCAGCGGTGCAGTGCTATCTACGCAGGTCGGCACCATGTCTGGCAGTTATCAAATGCAGGCGGAAGATGGCTCGCGCTTTGATGTGCCGATTCCGCAGTTTGTGTTGAGCGTGCCGCGCGTGCTGCATTAGAGATGTCCTTAAAAACCAGTTATCGCTTCATTGCCCCGTTCTATGATTTATTCGTCGACCGCGCTACGCGAGCTGCGCGTAAACGCAGCTTAGCTCGCTTGCCCCAACAAGTATTGCCGCAACAGGGCGCAGCAAAGGTGTTGCTCAATGGTGTGGGTACGGGTCTGGATTTGCTCTATCTGCCCTTGTGCCACGAATACACCGCGCTGGATATTACGGCGGCCATGTTGGCTCGCGCGCAACCCCGTGCGGATAATTTAAATATGCAGTGCGTGCAGGGCGACAGCATGGCGCTCCCTTTTGCCGCAAACTGTTTTGATTATTTAATATTGCACCTGATTGTGGCTGTGGTGCCGCAGCCCCCTTTATGTTTGCACGAGGCGGCACGTGTGCTTAAACCGGGCGGGCGAATGTTTTTATTTGATAAATTTTTGCAGGCTGGTGAGCGTGCCTGGTTACGCCGCGCGCTGACTCCGCTGGTAGGACAACTCGCCACACGGCTGGATGTGGTGTTTGAAGAAGTCATGCGTTCTGCTCCAGATTTGCGGGTAATTACAGATGAGCCGATACTGGCGCGGGGCTGGTTTCGTTTAATAGAATTGCAGAAAGTTCAATAAGGTTTCGATATGAATTTTTCATCCAACCAACTTTTCAATCAAACATGCACGGGCAATAAGAAAATCTGGGCAGTCGCGCTGTGTCTATTGTTCGGCGCTTGTAGCACGCCTAAATCGCCAACAACCAGTGCAACGCCTGCACCAACACCAGCACCAACCTTCTCGCCCAGCAAGTGGGAGATGCTGCCAGACTGGCAATCGCTCAATCTCTCTATTTCGCATCAGGCTTTTTTGCAAAGCTGCCGCGTGCTGAAATCACGCACGGATTGGAGCGAAGTGTGTGGCCTCGCAGAAACATTTAATGCCAACGACAACCACGCTTTGCGGGAATTTTACGAAGAGTGGTTTAACCCCTATCAAGTGTTTAACCCAGACGGCACCGAGCAGGGCATCATTACTGGATATTACGAACCTGTGTTGAAAGGCAGTCGCACCAAAACTTCGCGCTTTCGTTATCCGATATATGCCGTGCCAAATGATTTGCTGGTTATTGATTTAGGCATTACTTACCCGCAATTAAAAGATATGCGGTTACGTGGTCGCGTGCAGGGCAATCGCGTGCTGCCCTATTACAGTCGTGCTGACATTGAAACGGGCGGAGGGACAGGCGTAGCCGCCTTAAAAGGACGCGAGCTATTTTGGGTAGAGCATCCAGTGGAAGTGTTTTTTTTGCACATCCAAGGTTCGGGGCGCATTGATTTGCCCGATGGCACGCAAGCAAAAGTGGGCTATGCCGAGCAGAATGGCCATCCCTATATGTCGATTGGAAAAAAATTGGTCGACATGGGCGAGCTTAAATTAGAAGAGGCTTCCATGCAGAGTATTAAGTTATGGGGCGAGAGAAATCCAGACAGATTAGACGTGTTATTGGGGCACAATCCCAGCTATGTATTCTTCCGCGAGCTGCCCGACAGCTTTGCTACTCCGCCTGGCTCGCTCGGTGTACCACTCACCAACGAATACAGTTTGGCTATTGATCCCAGAATTATTCCACTGGGCGCGCCAGTGTTTTTATCGACCACTTATCCTAATGACAGCGCACCGCTTAATCGGCTCATGCTGGCGCAAGATACCGGAGGTGCGATTCGCGGTGCAGTGCGTGCCGATTTTTTCTGGGGCGCGGGGCATTTGGCAGGTGCACAAGCTGGCAAAATGAAACAGCAAGGACGGCTGTGGGTGCTGTTCCCCAAGGGTAGTGAGCCTGCGCTGAATTAATTCCAATTCCCGATAAAAACAATCACTGCAAGGGGGAAGGGAATGAACATGGGAAGGGTGAAGCTAGCCTCCAGCCCCTGATTTTAACCAGCACGGTACTCAAAATCCGAGGTTGCGAAGCGACAGATACCGCGTACATTCGCCGACTACATAGTGTTTCTTTAACGTGATGACTTGCTGACTTCCATGGTTTGGTTTAATGCTTTCTCCAATTCAGCAGCAGGTCTAAATCCGGGTACTAATACGCCATCAGCAAATATCAGCGCGGGTGTGCCGTTTATATTCAGCTTGCGGCTTAGCTCTGCTACTTTCATGGTGGGCGTGTCGCACGTGCCTGTGGTGGGCATGGCGTTATTCAGCATCAAATCATCCCACGCTTTAATTGGATTTTTGCTGCATAAAACGCCTTTTACTTTTTGATCCGATCCATCGAATAGGGTCAGGTGAAAGATGTACAGGGTCACATTGTCCACTTGCGTGAGCTCTTGCTCTAATTTTTTGCAGAAAGAGCAATTGGGGTCAGTGAAATAAGCCATTTTACGCAGGCCGTTTCCTTTGACTCTTTTCAAGGCCAGATCAAATGGCAGGCTATTAAAATCCACTGCAAATAATTTACTTGTACGCTCTGCGGTTATGTTGCGCCCGTTTTTCAGATCGAAGATACTGCCAGAAATAAGGTAGCGCGCTTTTTCGTCGGTATAAAATAATTCGCCCTGTACAACCACTTCGTACAAGCCCATGATATTGGCTTTGTTTACTTGCTTGATTTCACCTAGTTGGGGATAATTTTTTTGTAGCGTGAGCTTGACCCGAGCAGCACTGGAGCTTGCTGTGGGGCTTGCTGCCTGGGCTTTGGCTGCTTGGACTTTGGCAGCTTTGGTGACAGGTTCAGCATAGGCGAAATGAAGCGTGCCGAGCAGCAGTAAAACAAATAATGATTTGACCATCATGAGCTCCTAGTTGGTAATTGATCGGTTAGTCTTCAATTCATTGCATGGCGCGCCAACATCTTTTTCAGCGGTGTCATGCGGTTGGTGAAGGCCAGTCCCGAGTTGCGGGCTATGCGTAACAGCGGGTGGTCGTTATTAAACAATTTTTTCAGCATGTCAGTGGCAACTATCATGGCTGTGACATCTTCTTTGCGCGCCCGTTCATAACGTCGCAATAAATGTATATTACCGCAATCCTGCTCTGCGCCGCGTTGCAACAAAACTTGCGCCAGTTGCTGCGCGTCGCCAAAACCCAGATTGATACCTTGTCCGGCCAGCGGATGAATATTGTGCGCCGCATCGCCTATCAGCGCCAGGCGCGGTTTGACAGTCTGCGACACATACAGGCGACGCAGCGGAAAAGCAGAAGGTTTGTTTAATAAATGCAACGCACCCAATTTATAGTTCGATGCTGCGGCAATTTCCGCGCACAGGGCTTGTTCGGATAATTGCAACAAATGCGCGGATTTTTGCAGGCTGACTGACCATACCATAGACACATTGTCCCCTTGTGGGGCATTATTTTGCGGCAAGGGCAGCAGCGCCAATATACCGTCAGGTTGAAACCATTGAAACGCCGTGCCGCGATGAGGTTTTTCAGCCATGAAATTAGCCACCACACCGTGCTGCTGATATGACGTGAGATTGACCACTATCCCCGCTTGCTGTCGCACCCACGAATCTGCACCATCCGCGCCCACAATCAATTTGGCCTGCAAAATACGACCATCTTGCAAGGTTAGATGTGCAGCTTCCTCGGTCCAGTGTAAGTGCTCACAGCGTGCGGGTTGAAAGAGGGTCAGATTGCTTTGAGCCGTAGATGCCCGTCCAATCGTCTGTTGCCAAATTGCTTCTTGCCAAATTGCTTCTTGTAGGGCGCGATTCTCCAGAATAAAAGCCAGCTCTGGTACACCCATTTGGTAGGCACTGAAATCCAGTACTGCGCCCTCGTCACCCCAAACACACATTTGCTCGACGGCTTGCACGCGGGCTAAATCCAAGTGTTGCCAAGCATTACATTGCTGCAAAAATGCCGCGCTGCCCGAGCTAATCGCAAAAATCCGGCTGTCCCACGCCAATGGGAATGAGGCAGGTTTGGCTGGCTGGCTTTCCACCAAGCCTACATTTAAGCCCGCAGACCGTATGGCAGCAGCTAAGCTAGTGCCCACTGACCCGCCGCCGATAATTAACACATCAAACATTATGCGCGCGCTCCCGTTGAATCATGCTTGCCCAAATACAAATACCAAATACAAATAATAATCGCCCAAGTTATACAGCGATGAAAAGTTGATTGTTAAAAATTTATACAAGTATATGTGCAAATAATAGCACGCCGCGATTGATTAATTTATAATCAGCCCCCCCTTAGGAAATCGTCATGCGCATCGGTTCTTACCAACTCAAAAATAATTTAATTGTTGCCCCTATGGCTGGTGTGACGGATCGTCCCTTCCGCATGTTATGCAAGCGCATGGGTGCTGGCATGGCGGTTAGCGAGATGGTCTCTTCTAACTCATTACTATATGGTTCGGAAAAAACCAAACGTCGCGCCAATCACGAAGGTGAAGTGGATCCTATCTCAGTGCAAATTGTTGGAGCCGATCCCGGCATGATGGCAGAAGCCGCACGCTACAATGCCGACGCGGGCGCGCAAATTATCGACATCAACATGGGTTGTCCGGCCAAGAAAATTTGTAATGTAATGGCGGGTTCGGCGTTGCTGCAAAATGAAATTTTGGTGGGACAGATTTTGAAATCAGTGGTGGATTCAGTCGCTATTCCCGTCACATTAAAAATTCGCACAGGCTGGGATAAACAAAATCGCAACGCGGTACGTATCGCACAAATCGCCGAACAGAGCGGCATTCAGGCTTTATCCATCCATGGTCGTACTCGCGCTTGCGCCTATACTGGTCATGCCGAGTACGACACCATCACCGCAGTTAAAGCCAGCGTCAACATTCCAGTCATAGCCAACGGCGACATCACTACACCGGAAAAAGCGCGTGATGTGTTGCGACAAACTGGCGCAGATGCCGTCATGATCGGTCGCGCCGCGCAAGGCAGGCCGTGGCTGTTTCGTGAGATCGAGCATTTCATTTTGACCAATACGCACCTCCCGTCGCCACCTGTAGACGAAGTGCAGCGCGTGCTGTTGGAGCACATGCACGAGCTGTATGAATTTTATGGCGACCACACTGGCGTGCGTGTAGCGCGCAAACATATTTCCTGGTACACCAAAGGGCTGGCTGGTTCGGCACATTTTCGGCATGGCATGAATCAACTGGATAGCCGTGATGAGCAGCTGATGGCCGTGAATGATTTTTTTGATGAGCAATTACAGCGTGGCGAACGCCTGCATTATGTTGAGGTGAATGAGGGTGGGTTGAGTAATGCCCAGATAGGTAATGCCCAGATAGGTAATGCCTAGATAAGTAATGTATAGGCGAGTAGTGTTTGGTTAAATAGATCAAGCTGCATCATGCAGCGAAGAGGGGCGCATGAAAAAACAACAAGAATGTATTCTGGATGAAAATGAAGTAGCGCGATATGTGCGCCAGGCCGTTGATGAGTATTTCAAGAATTTAGATGGCGAAGATCCTTCCAGCTCGGTGCATGAAATGGTCATGAGTTGTGTAGAAAAGCCGCTGATTGAAACAATCATGCATTACGCTGAGGGCAACCAAACGCGCGCGGCAGAATTGTTAGGGTTGAACCGCAATACCTTGCGTAAAAAATTAAGCTTATTCGCTAAACAAAAAGCAGCATCCGGCTTGCGTCCCGCCACACGCCCAGCCATACGCCCCGAACGGCACACAGCAAAAAAATCAGCCCCGGCTCACCTCAATGGAAAAAGAAGATAAGTATGGCAACAATCAAGCAAGCGTTGCTCAGCGTTTCAGATAAATCCGGCATACTCGAATTAGCACAAGGCTTACAACAATTAGGCATCAACATTCTTTCTACTGGCGGCACGGCCAAATTATTGGCCGATGCGGGCATCCCTGTGGTAGAGGTGTCCGACTACACTGGCTTTCCCGAAATGCTGGATGGTCGCGTGAAAACTTTGCACCCGAAAATTCATGCGGGTATTTTGGGGCGACGTGATGTGCCTGCCCATGTCGCAACCATGCAACAACATGGCCTGCCCAACATCGATTTGGTGGTAGTGAATCTTTATCCTTTTAGTGCCACAGTTGCCAGGCCCCATTGCACGCTGGAAGATGCGATTGAAAATATCGACATTGGCGGTCCCACCATGGTGCGTGCAGCCGCGAAAAATCACCCGCACGTGGCGATTGTCACCGACCCGAACGACTATGCTGACTTGTTGGCCGAAATGCAAACCAATAACAGCGCGTTATCCGATACCACCCGTTTTGATCTGGCGAAAAAAGCGTTCTCGCATACTGCCGCGTATGACAGCGCAATTAGCAATTACCTCACCACAGTCCAGGCCAATGGCACGCGCAACGAATATCCCGAGCAAATTAATCTGAACTTCAATAAAGTGCAGGACATGCGTTATGGTGAAAATCCGCACCAGAGCGCAGCCTTCTATCGTGATTTAACCGCTGTGCCGGGCGGCATCGCGGATTATTTGCAAGTGCAGGGCAAAGCACTTTCTTACAATAATATCGGCGATGCGGATGCGGCGTGGGAGTGTGTGAAAACATTTGCCGAATGCGCTTGCGTCATCGTAAAACACGCCAACCCCTGCGGTGTGGCGATTGCCGCAACACCCTTGCAGGCTTACAAATTAGCTTATGCCACCGACCCCACCTCGGCCTTTGGCGGCATCATCGCCTTCAACCGCGAGTTGGACGAAGCCACTGCTACCGCCATCACTAGCCAACAATTTGTCGAAGTCATCATCGCCCCGAGTGCTACTGTCGCCGCACTGAAAGTAACTGCCGCTAAACAGAACGTGCGCGTGCTGACCGTGCCACTGTCCAGCGCGCCCATTTCTGGAATACATAATCAATTTGATCTCAAGCGCGTGAGCGGCGGGCTGCTGGTGCAATCACCCGATACGCTCAACGTGCAAGAAAAAAACCTGCGCGTGGTCAGCAAAATTCAGCCGAGCACAGCGCAAATGCATGATCTGCTGTTTGCCTGGCGCGTGGCGAAGTATGTGAAATCCAATGCTATCGTATTTTGTAAAAATGGCACGACCCTCGGTGTCGGTGCGGGACAAATGAGCCGCGTGGACAGCACGCGCATCGCCAGCATCAAGGCGCAAAATGCCGGGCTGAGCCTGAAGGATTCCGTAGTATCGTCCGATGCCTTCTTCCCGTTTCGCGATGGCATCGATGTGTTGGCGGCAGTGGGCGCTAAAGCCGTGATCCAACCCGGTGGATCAATGCGTGATGAAGAGGTGATCGCAGCGGCAGATGAGTTGGGGTTGGCGATGGTGTTCACCGGATACCGCCACTTTCGCCATTAGGCTTGCTGCGCTTGGCAAGCTGCTATATAAAATTGGGGCGTTGCTCAAGGGCTCGGAATGCGAGGTCGCACAGCGACAGACAAAAGTACATTCCGCTTCCTCATCCATTCGCGCCTTGTTCTGCCTACGCTTGCGACAGCCTAAATTTTAGGTGGCAAAAGAGGCGTGCAATAATTGCTTGCATTGAGTAAAAAAATTTACAAGGAGATACAAAAATGAATCAGTTTAGGCTGCTGGCGGATCAAGGTGATCCACTAGCACAATTCAATCTTGGGGTGACGTATTACCAGGGGCAAGGCGTGCCGCAAGATTATAAAGAAGCGATCAAGTGGTATCGTCTGGCCGCTGAACAGGGTCTTGCTGCAGCACAATTCAGCCTGGGATTGATGTATCACGAAGGGAAAGGTGTGCCACAGAATTTCGAAGAGGCCATGAAATGGGCTCGCCTGGCTGCTGAACAGGGTAATGCTTCAGCACAAAGTATTCTTGGGGGGATGTATTTCTTAGGGCAAGGTGTTCCTCAGAATTTCGTTCACGCGTATATGTGGTTCAATATTGCTGCTGATAATGCGGAGAGTGACGAACAGAAAAAAATTATTGAGATGCGTAATTTTGTGGCTGAAAATATGACTGCCAGCCAAATTTATAAAGCGCAGAAGTTTGCTGAGAAATGCACCGAAAATAAATTCAAGGGATGTTAGTGTTCCTATTAACAGGCAGAAAATGCGCCCTTAGGTATCATTCAAGTCAAGTTATCAGCTAAAGAATAACATGAAAATTTTAGTCATCGGTTCAGGTGGGCGTGAACATGCGCTGGCATGGCGGTTGGCACAGGGTGCACGCGTACAAAAAGTATATGTTGCACCTGGCAACGCGGGTACGGGGCGTGAAGAGGGCGTAGAAAATGTCGCGCTCACCAGCATTCCTGAGCTCATCGCGTTCGCACAACGCGAGCACATTCATCTGACTGTGGTCGGCCCGGAAGCGCCTTTAGCGGCGGGTATAGTAGACAGCTTCCGGGCTGCCGGGCTGAAAATTTTTGGCCCTACGCAAGCCGCCGCGCAACTGGAAAGCTCCAAGGATTTCGCCAAGGCGTTTATGCAGCGACATAACATTCCCACGGCGGCATATCAAACTTTTAGCGACGCTGCTTTGGCGCATGAATATGTCAACACGCACGGCGCGCCGATTGTGATTAAGGCAGATGGCCTCGCTGCCGGGAAAGGCGTGGTAGTAGCCATGAATTTAGAGGAGGCACATCACGCTATCGACATGATGCTGGCCAAAAATACATCTGTTGGGAATAAGTTAGGCGACGCCCTGTCTGGTGTTGATCAAAAAGAAAGCTCGAAGGTGGTAATCGAGGAATTTCTCGAAGGTGAGGAAGCCAGCTTCATCGTGCTGGTCGATGGCAAAAACATTTTGCCGTTGGCCACCAGCCAGGATCACAAGCGTTTGCACGATGGCGACCTAGGTCCCAACACTGGCGGCATGGGTGCATATTCTCCTGCACCGATTGTGACACCCAGCATACATGCCGGGATTATGCGGGAGATTATTCAACCCGCCGTGCAAGGCATGGAAAAAGAAGGGTGTACATATACCGGATTTTTATATGCGGGTGTGATGATTGATCCACAGGGCAATGTTAAAACGCTGGAATTTAATTGCCGCATGGGGGATCCAGAAACACAGCCGATTTTGCTGCGCCTGAAAAGTGATTTGATGGAAATTTTGAATCATGCTGTGCATGGCACCTTGAACAAAGTTGAGCCGCAATGGGATCGTCGGGCTGCTCTGGGAGTTGTGCTGGCTGCGGCTAATTATCCCGGCACGCCGCGCACGGGGGATGTTATCTCCGGTGCCGGGATTGCCGATTTGGGCAAACAGCCAGAAGATGTGCATGTTTTTCACGCGGCAACTGCAGAGCGTGACGGTAATATTGTCACTAACGGCGGACGAGTTTTATGCGTAACGGCATTGGGCGATAGCGTAAAAATGGCACAGCGTCGCGCTTACCAGATTGCCGATACGATACATTTTGAGGGTTGTCAGATGCGTCGCGACATTGGCTATCGCGCCTTTGCTGTGAAGAAATAAACGTCGTTCAACCAGCATCCATCAAGTACCCATTGGAAATCTATATAAATTTCGTCATTTCCGTCTACTCGAGAATGACAAGGGTTTGATTTTTTGGGGATGTCCCTTAGGGAACCTCTGATTAAGTCCCGCATGGCCGCGCATTCGGCTTTACGGGATGGGATGCAGATGCGGTGACGACGCGAATGGTTATTCCCTTCGCCAGGAACCTGACGCTGCAGACCGCCCGCAATGCCAATGCCCTTGTGGGTTGCGACAAAAATAGGCACTCGCTGTGTTGCGCTCCTTGGTATCGTAGAATAACTACGACCAGCGTCGCGCGCCTTGCGATCATCCATTTTTTGTCAGCAACGCGGTTCATGATGGACTTAATCAGAGGTTCCTTAG
>JAKFXW010000231.1 GCA_021731185.1 Gallionellaceae bacterium | reverse complement strand
GCCGATGAGCGGACGCTCGCGGCAATTTCAGTCAATGTCTCAAATGTCGATTCCTACCCTTAACGAGCGTCTCCATTCGGGCAGCGTAATAACAAAGATGGGCGAAAATTGAAGCCAGTTCTATCGCCTAGCATTTTTCTGGTTTACCCATGAATGGTAAAAAAGAAAAATGGCTCACAGTATTTAGTCTGTAAGCCATTGTTTTGATGGTGCGCCCGGAGCGATTCGAACGCCCGACCCCTTGGTTCGTAGCCAAGTACTCTATCCATCTGAGCTACGGGCGCGGTGTGTGACAACAAAACTTCTTTGGCGGAGAGAGAGGGATTCGAACCCTCGGTAAGGCTATAAACCCTACGCTCCCTTAGCAGGGGAGTACCTTCGACCACTCGGCCATCTCTCCAAAAGGCCGCGCAGAGTACCGCAATCCCCACTAAAGGTCAAACAATTATATCCTTTCCTGGTCCAAGTCAAACGCTTTGTGTAGCACACGCACAGCCAGTTCCAGATATTTTTCATCGATCACGACAGAGATTTTTATTTCGGAAGTAGAGATCATTTGGATATTGATTCCCTCCTCAGCCAAAGTGCGAAACATTTTACTGGCGATGCCTACGTGCGAACGCATCCCCACGCCGACCACTGATACTTTTGCGGTTTTGTCATCGCCCACTACATCTGCTGCGCCGATGTGTTTTTGAACTTTATTTTTCAGAATCTCCATCGCCTTGGAAAATTCATTGCGATGCACGGTAAAAGAAAAATCGGTGGTACCATCCGTGCTGACGTTCTGAATAATAATATCGACATCAATGTTCGCGTCGCTGACCGGGCCTATGATTTGATAAGCAATACCAGGTCTATCAGGCACGCCCCGCACGGTTATTTTAGCTTCGTCACGATTAAAAGCAATACCTGAAATGATCGCCTGTTCCATATCTTTATCTTCCTCAAAAGTTATCAGCGTGCCTTCACCTTCATCCTGAAAGCTGGATAGCACGCGCAGTCTGACCTTATATTTGCCGGCAAATTCCACCGAACGAATTTGCAATACTTTTGAACCTAAACTCGCCATTTCCAACATCTCTTCAAAGGTGATGGTTTTTAAGCGCCGCGCTTCTGGCACGATGCGCGGGTCGGTGGTGTACACACCATCCACGTCGGTGTAAATCTGGCATTCGTCCGCGCCCAGTGCCGCTGCCAGTGCCACACCTGTTGTATCAGAACCGCCGCGCCCCAGCGTGGTGATATTGCCATTTTCGTCTACGCCCTGAAATCCAGCCACCACCACCACATAATCATTGGCTAAGTCGAGACGAACATTTTGCTCTTCTATACTCAGTATGCGAGCCTTGGTAAACGCATTGTCGGTCAGAATTTTCACTTGTGCGCCGGTATAACTTTTGGCCTTCAACCCGACCTGCATTAATGCCATGGCGACCAAACCAATGGTCACTTGTTCACCTGTAGACAGCACCACATCCAGTTCGCGCGGATCGGGCGAATCCTGGATATTTTTAGCCAAAGCCAACAAACGATTTGTCTCGCCACTCATGGCAGAAACCACGACCACTATTTGATGCCCCTGCGCTTTGTATTTGGCTACGCGACGCGCCACGCTCAACATACGCTCTACGCTGCCAACAGATGTACCACCATATTTTTGAACAATCAGTGCCACAATTTCTATACCTTAAAGTTGTAAAACAAACAGGATTCTAAACTAATAGGATACCGGGGAGCTACAACACTCGCGCTGTTACCACTCTGACATTATTAATTACTATTGGCTTGTGTCACTATTTTTTCGCCCCGAGTGCCAATGCGCGCAATCGTGCCTGCTCAAGCTGAACAGAATCAGGTTTCTGCAGCCAGCCCTGTAAATTTTCTACTACCAGATCAGTTAAGGCATGCATCCAATCGGATCGTTCGTTCAGACAGGGAATGTAGTGATATTCCCCGCCGCCTGCCTGTTGAAAATCGTGCTTGCCTTCCATCGCGATTTCTTCCAGTGTCTCCAAACAGTCTGCAACAAAACCCGGGCATACTACGTCTACCCGTTTGGTTTTTTTCTTGCCTAATTCCTTGAGTGTGGTTGTGGTGTACGGCTTAATCCATTCAGCACGGCCAAAGCGCGACTGGAAGCTAACCGTGTATTGCGCTGCTTTGAGCCCTAATGCTTCTGCAATCAAGCGACCTGTTTTGAGACACTCGCAATGGTAAGGATCGCCCTTGTCTAAGGTGTAGCGCGGCACGCCATGAAAACTCATGACCAGATGCTCTGGTCGACCATGTGTCATCCAATCATCCAATATATTTTGTGCGGATGCTTTGATATAGCCAGGGTAGTCGTGAAAATGTTTGATGGTGCGCAAAGCGGGCATATTGCGTTGCTTGAGTAATTCACTCATCACCGCGTCGAATGCGGTTGCTGTTGCACTGGCAGCGTATTGCGGATAGAGCGGCACAAGCAGAATACGCTGGCAATTTTGTGCTTTAAGTTTCGCCAATACACCGGGTATAGAAGGGTTGCCATAACGCATGGCATAATCCACAACCAGTGGTACATCACGCTGACGCTCGCCCAAATAACCCAGTAACAGCTTAACTTGGCGCTCGGTATGTACTTTTAGCGGCGAACCCTCCGACATCCAGATTGAGGCATATTTTGCGGCTGATTTTTTTGGACGGACGTTAAGAATGACACCATTTAAGATGAACCACCAAACCAATCTGGGGATTTCCACTACACGCGAATCGCTGAGAAATTGCTTGAGATAAGGTTTAACAGCTTGCGCGGTGGGCGCATCCGGCGTGCCTAGATTCACCAGCAATATCGCCGTTTTTTCTATTGTGCCATGCGCGTAGGGCGGCTCACTTGGATAAATCATCTACCATTTCGCCCATCATAATTATTGTTATTCCAATTCCTGATAAAAACGATCACAGTGTTGGCTTCGTTTTCGGCTCCTAGCCGTACTCAAATGTACTGTCTTCATCGCCTCATCCTTGCCGCCTTGTGCTCCTGTTTGTCAGAAATTGGAATTATTTGGTGTACCGCTTAATGCAGCGACAAGGCATTGCTCAGTAATTTAGCGGTGATATCTACAATAGGAATAACTTTTTCATAATTCATGCGTTTCGGTCCCACCACGGCCAAGGTGCCGACTGTTTGTCCATCCACCATGTAGGGCGCGCTGACTACGCTACAATCTTCCAGACCTTGCATGCCTGATTCACTTCCCACAAAAATATGTACGCCTTGCGCATGGCGACTCACATTCAGCAGTTGCAACAATTCCGTTTTTTGCTCAAATACGTCAAACAAATTACGCAACTGCTTCATATTGGAAGAAAGATCATTTATGTGCAGCAATTTACGTTCACCACTAATGACATAATTTTCATTCTTGCTGGACATCACTGCATCACTGGCTACCATCGCGGCACTCATCAGCGCGGTCAACTCATGTTGCAGTTGCTGTAATTCTACTTGCATACGCTGGTGTATATCCTGAAAAGCGCAATCTGCATAATGCTTACTCAAAAAATTGCCCGCTTCATTCAACTGCGACTGTGAATAATCCTTGTGCGTGACCAGCACTCGGTTTTCCACCTCACCATCCGGCATGACAATTATCAACAACACCCGATTTTCTGACAAGCGCAGAAATTCAATCTGCCGCACCGTGATATTTGCACGCTGGGGACTCGCTACCACGCCCGCAAAGTGGGTCAGCTCCGACAGTAAATTTGATGCCTGATTAATTAAACGTGAAGGATTATCTGGTTGCAATTGAAGTTCCAGCTGCTGCACCCGTGTGTTATCCAACGGCTGCACAACCATCAAGGTATCAATAAATAGTCGATAGCCAAGTGCTGTGGGCACACGCCCTGCAGAGGTATGAGGACTGCTGACCAATTTCATCTCCTCCAATTCGGCCATCACATTGCGGATCGTAGCAGAGCTGACTTCCAGGCCGGAAAGTTGCTGCAAGGCGCGTGATCCAACTGGCTGGCCATCACTCACATAGCGATCCACCAAGGTTTTGAGTAAAATTTGGGCACGATCATTTAACATGGCATGCATTCTAACATTGCCTGCCTACAACGTCGTCCAAAATTGAAAAGTCATTTTGACGATTTGCCGCATTTGTGTATAATGCGCGGCTCTGTAAAACCGCACGTAAATGAGGTCGTTATGTATGCAGTAATTAAGTCTGGCGGTAAGCAATATCGCGTCATTCAAGGTGAAACCCTTAAAGTTGAAACCATTGCTGGTGAGATAGGCAGTGCAATCATTTTGGATAAAGTATTAATGGTTGGCAGTGGCGATGCAGTATCGGTTGGCAAGCCACTCCTGACAGGCGCTAAAGTTACGGCAACCATTATTTCAAATGGTCGTGGTGATAAAATTCGCATTTTCAAAATGCGTCGCCGTAAGCATTATCAAAAGCATCAAGGTCATCGTCAAAACTATACTGAAATCCGCATCGACGGCATTTCAGCTTAACGCTAAGGGAGCAGTAACATGGCATCGAAAAAAGGCGGAGGCAGTACCAGTAACGGCCGCGACTCACACTCGAAGCGCTTGGGTATAAAAAGCTACGGCGGCGAGTTGATTAATGCAGGCAGCATTATCGTGCGTCAGCGCGGCACACAATTCCACGCAGGCGACAACGTTGGCATGGGCAAAGATCACACATTGTTTGCCACGATTACGGGAAAAGTTATGTTCGCTGTTAAAGGACCGCATCAACGCAAAACAGTAAGCGTGGTTGCAGCATAGGCACACATAAGAAGTCAATATAAAAAAGCCCTATCCTGCGATAGGGCTTTTTTATTTACCCTAAAATATTTACCCGGCAACAAAATTAACTCAGCAAGGCTTCAAAAAAGTAAAGCATCCAAAAGATAATGAAATTTATAGACGAATCAAAAATTGAAGTGATCGCAGGGAATGGTGGCAACGGTGCTGCAACTTTTCGCCGCGAAAAATTCATCGACAAGGGTGGCCCCGATGGCGGCGATGGCGGCTGGGGCGGCAGTGTCTATGCGGTGGCAGATCGCAACATCAACACCCTGGTGGACTATCGCTTCGCCCGCATCCATCGCGCTAAAAATGGTGAGCCCGGACGCGGCGCGGCATGTTACGGCAAGGGCGCGGATGATATTGTGTTGCTTATGCCAGTCGGCACGGTCATCACCGATATCGAAACAGGTGAGCAGATTGCTGATCTGGCGCACGATGGTGACAAAAAATTACTCGCCCAGGGCGGCAAGGGTGGCTTGGGTAATATCCATTTCAAATCCAGCACCAACCGCGCACCACGCCGCAGCACACCGGGTACTGAAGGTGAGCGGCGCGAACTGCAATTAGAACTGAAAGTGCTGGCCGATGTAGGTTTGCTCGGTATGCCAAATGCGGGCAAATCTACATTCATACGCGCTGTTTCTGCCGCACGCCCCAAAGTGGCCGACTATCCATTCACCACGCTTCATCCCAATCTCGGCGTAGTGCGCGTGTCGCCTGAGAAAAGTTTTGTGATTGCAGACATTCCTGGCTTAATCGAGGGCGCAGCAGAAGGTGCGGGGCTGGGACATCAATTTTTGCGCCATCTGGCGCGCACCCGGCTGTTGCTGCATCTGGTGGATCTTGCGCCCATGCACGAAGGCGTAGACTCAGTGCATGAAGCCCATGCCATTTTGAATGAGCTCAAAAAATATGATCCCGCTTTGTATGACAAACCGCGCTGGCTAGTCTTAAATAAACTAGACTTGCTGCCTGAGCGAGATGAAAAAATAGCCAGCTTCCTTCAAGAATTCGGCACACATACTCGTCACTTTGCAATCTCCGCCATCACCGGCGAGGGCTGTAAAGAGTTGGTTTATGCCATCATGGAACATTTGAATCAAGCTGCTCAACAGGAACGACAAGCGGCTGAACTCGCCTCAGCCAACACTCAGTCTTTTACTGACACCTTATGAAAATCACTCAAGTGAAATTTACTTTAACAACATGTAAACGCATAGTCGTTAAAGTCGGCAGCAGCTTGGTCACTAATCAAGGCGAAGGGCTGGACAGGCACGCCATCGACAATTGGGCGCAGCAAATTACCACATTGCGCAAAGCCGGCTACGAAGTTGTATTGGTGTCATCCGGCGCAATTGCTGAAGGTATGCAACGCTTGGGTTGGAAGCAGCGGCCCGGTGCCGTGCATGAATTGCAGGCTGCTGCTGCCGTCGGCCAGATGGGTTTAGTGCAAGTATATGAAAGCTGCTTTAGCGCATATGGTTTGCATACCGCACAGGTGCTACTCACCCATGCTGATCTAGCTGATCGCGAACGCTATCTCAACGCACGCTCTACGCTGCGTACTTTGCTATCACTTGGTGTAATACCTGTTATTAACGAGAATGACACGGTCGTTACAGATGAAATTAAATTTGGTGACAACGATACCTTAGGCGCGCTGGTTGCTAATTTAATTGAGGCGGACGCGCTCATCATTCTCACCGACCAAACCGGTCTATACACCGCTGACCCGCGCAAAGACAGCACGGCCACACTGGTTACATTGGCACAGGCAGGTGATGAAAAGTTGGAAGCGATGGCAGGTGGTGCAGGAAGCAGCATCGCTCGTGGCGGTATGTTAACCAAAATTCTGGCGGCCAAACGTGCAGCACGCAGTGGCGCACATACAGTCATTGCTTCTGGTCATGAACCCGATGTACTCATACGCTTAATGAATGGCATCAGCATCGGCACACTGCTTGAAGCACCCACCTTATCGCTGGCGGCACGCAAACAATGGCTGGCCGATCATCTGCAAGTCAGCGGTCAGTTGGTACTGGATGCAGGAGCGGTGCGTGCACTGCGCGCCGACGGTAAAAGCTTGCTGCCCATAGGCGTGATTAAAGTCGTGGGACACTTCAAGCGTGGCGAAGTGGTCGCTATTCTGAATGAAAAAAATCAAGACATCGCTCGCGGCCTGAGCAATTACAATTCAGACGAAGCGCAGCGTATTGCCCGTCATGCCAGCCATGAGATTGAAAGCATCCTCGGTTACGTCGATGAGCAAGAGCTTGTGCATAGGGATAACTTGGTTCTATTGTAATAACTGTTACTTTAGCTTGGACAGTTTGCCTGCTCTTAAAACCGTACCTCCATACACACTCCAAAAGATTACGCAGAAGGCAAAGTTTCACTAACCATGAATATGCAAAATGAATTATCAAGCTAAATTCTTAGCTCCATTTGGATTGCTCGGCATACGCTGCGATGACGCTGCATTAAACGCACTTGAGTTCCTCAGCACAGGTGCAGCGGTAGGGTGGCAGCAGAGCTGCCGGGTACCCACCGGCGTACTCCTTGCGGGTACAGCCGCACAAGCCCACACGCCATTGGCTCGCGAAGTGTGCAAGCAATTGGCGGCGTATTTTTCTGATGCCGCTTTTCAATTTGATCTACCGCTCCATCTAACGGGCACAGCGCATCAAACCAAAGTGTGGCAGGTGATTCGTGACATCCCCACTGGTCGCACGCAACAATATGGCGAGCTCGCTACGCTGCTGTATTCCAGCGCGCGCGCAGTGGGTGGCGCATGTGGCACAAACCCGATACCCATCATTATTCCTTGTCATCGTGTGTTGAGTAAATCTGGCTTGGGCGGATTTATGCAGCAACGTAATGGCAGTGCGCTCGACATTAAACGCTGGTTGCTGAATCATGAGCTACACTCCAATTTGTCTCATGAATAACACTCACGCTCTGGATGAATTTCTGGATAACTTATGGCTGCAGGATGGCTTGTCGCGCAATACGCTGCAAAGTTATCGCAGCGACCTGGATAAGTTTTTACGCTGGCTGGACAACTATCATCTGGGCAACTCTCATCTGACCAGCCCGCAAGGCGCATCGCTGTTAAACGCCACGCAAGCAGACATTCAGGGATTTCTGGCTTATCTAGTGAATGAAGAAAAATCCAAAGCCAGCAGCACCAGCCGCGCGGTGTCTAGCCTCAAACGATTTTATCGTCACCAACTGCATCTCAACAAAATAAGTAACGACCCCACCTTAAAAATTGCTACCACTAAATTGCCGCGCACCTTACCCAAAACTTTAACGGAGCAGGATGTGGAGCTCATACTCCACGCACCCGACACCGAAAAGCTGCTGGGCATGCGTGATCGCACTATGCTGGAAGTGCTGTATGCCACGGGTTTGCGCGTCTCTGAGCTGGTCGGATTAAGTGTCGCACAAGTCAGCATCAGCATGGGCGTGGTGCGCGTCATGGGCAAAGGCAACAAAGAACGGTTGGTACCGCTGGGTGAAGATGCGGTGGATTGGCTGAAGAAATATCTTGCTTCGACGCGACCTGAGTTGTTGAAAAAAAAATTAAGTGCGGCTCTGTTTGTTACGCAACGCGGCAGCGGCATGACCCGGCAAATGTTCTGGCATCTCATCAAGCGCCATGCCGCGAATGGCGGCCTGACCAAGCCTTTGTCGCCGCACGCGCTACGCCATGCTTTTGCAACGCACCTGCTGAATCACGGCGCAGATTTGCGGGTGGTGCAACTCCTACTCGGTCACGCCGATATTTCCACGACACAAATTTACACCCATGTCGCCCGCGAACGCTTGAAACAATTGCATAAAGAAAACCACCCGCGAGGATAATGTCCCACAAGGGGACAATGTAGTGACCTAATTGTAGCTTCTCACAACATTGTTTTTCGTTAAACCGAGATAGAAAACAAGTGGCAAGATGGGCGCACTGCGGGATGTTCTCGCAGATTGCAGTTGTCATAATTTAATCTATGTCCTACCCCGCATGGTGCTTACCGCCAAACGCAAATCCTGCCAGGCTTTGGCTTTTTCCAGCGGGGCGCGCAGTAAATAATCGGGGTGGTAAGTCACAATCAGCGGAATGCCCTGATAGTCATGCACCTTGCCGCGCAGGGTGGTTGCCGCAGTATTTGAGCCCAACAATGTAAGCGCGGCCAACTTGCCCAGCACCACAATCAGCTTGGGTTGTATCAACGTAATCTGGCGCTCAAGATACGGCAGACACTGTGCGATTTCTTCGACTGCAGTTGGGCGACCATCAAGCGGATGACATTTAATCAGGCTGGTGAGATAAACATTGCTGCTGCGTTTTAATTTAATTGCTGCCAGCATATTGTCCAATAACATTCCGGCCTGCCCGACGAAGAGTGCGTTCTGAATATCTTCTTCTGCGCTCGGCACATCACCTATAATCAGCCAATCCACCTGCTCTGCCCCCGCACCCAATATGGGTTGTGTGCAACCCGCACGTAGAGAACATGCTGTACAATTTTTAACTGCTGACTCGAGTTGCGACCAGTTTAATTCTTTAATATTCCCTGTATGATTATTTTGTGGCTCTACATTGTCCCCTTGTGGGACTATCAGTTGCGTGACCTCACTCGCAATTTCTGTAAACGCAGGCGCAGCTTTCCTACGCTGCTGCCATAGCGGGTACAAATTGAATTCACGCAGAATTAGCTCTTCTCTGTCCATTTTAAAAACGATTCACATTGCCCCCTCATTGTCCCCTTGTGGGATGTGGGGCATTAAATATTGGCTCATTGTAATTCCAATTCTAATTTACCAAGCCTTCAATCTTGCTCCCTCATCCCAACCCTTCTCCCGAAGGGAGAGCGCAGCGAGGGTGCCGTAGGCGGACTTTGCATCCCTCTCCCTCCGGGAGAGGGAAAAAGGGTGAGGGAACAATCTGGCATTATTAAATTAGAAATAAAATAACTATGCGTTTATAGCAAATACTCCATTACGATTGCATTCTCTCTGGTTGAAATTATTTCCCCAGTTTGAATAACTTCCTTGGTCTGTTCCGCCACGACATCAGCGCACTTATAGTAGCCGCGTCGCACACCAATTTTAACAAACCCCGCCGCTTGATATAAACCCAGTGCCGCCTGATTAGACTGCCGCACTTCCAGTAATATGCGACGTATTCCCAGATGACGTATTAAATTTTTTAACTCGCTCAAGAGCCGCATCCCAAAGCCCTGTCGCTGATACTGCCGGGCAATGCTGAGGTTAAGTAATTGCACCTCATCCACCGCCTGCATCAATACTGCATACCCGATTATTTTATTTTTTACGGCATATACTTTAGCTAGATTTTTGCTCTGTAGCCCATCCTGGAAATTACCGCGTGTCCAAGGAGTGGTATGCACACTTTTCTCGATTAACAATATCGCATCCAGATCGGCCTGCGTCATATCGCGTAAGCCGGGATTAATTTCATATTGGGGATTCATGGTCTCTCGGAAATTTTCAGTGCAACTTTGTCGCGCAGATACAGCGGTAGCGCTAATGCTGCATCCTGCCCCTGCCCTGCGGCAAACAAGGGCGCGGCAAGTTGTGCGATGGCACTGGCTTGTGGAATGATGGTTGCATCTACACCTGTCAATTGCGTGCCGTAGCGCGCTCTTAATGCCGCACCATGCGCCACCCCACAAGGGGACAATGAGAATCCGCTACCTGCGCCAAACCAGCCAGACCCCGCAACATCCGGTGTGCTTTGCGGTAAACTCAAAACAGGCTCACACACGGTCGTCCATTCGCAGGGTTTATTTTCGCCAGACTGTATTTGACCAGCCTGCATTTGGCCAGGCTGAATTTGATAGGCCGCAAAATACACTTCATTCATACGTGCATCTATTGCTGCAATGACTTTGTTATGACCAGCAGCATGTGCCACCGCCTGCAATGTGCACACGCCCAGCACTGGCAAGTCTGTGCCCAATGCCAAACCCTGCGCCACGCCGCAGGCAATACGCACACCAGTAAACGAGCCAGGGCCGGCACCAAACGCGATGCCATCAAGCTGCGATAATTTCAAGCCCGCCTCGTTCATGACCTGAGCGATCATTTCCAGCAATAGTTCAGAATGTCGCTGGCCTGCTAATTCACTTCGGCTTTGAATGTCGCCATTTTGATAAATCGCAACCGAACAATATTCAGTGGAGGTTTCCAGCGCTAAGAATTGCATCATCGCACCAACAGCAACACCACAGCCTGCGCTGCAATGCCATCACCGCGCCCGATAAAACCAAGGTTCTCCGTAGTAGTCGCCTTCACATTGACGGCGTTCATGGCGATGCCCAAATCAACCGCAATGTTTTCCACCATGCATGGAATATGGGATGCCATTTTGGGCGCTTGCGCGATGATCGTGGCATCCACATTACCTATGCTAAAGCCAGCGTTACGCACCATATTACCAACCTCGCGCAGCAAAATTCGGCTATCAATATTTTTATACTTCGCATCAGTATCAGAAAAATGCCTACCTATGTCACCCAGTGCAGCCGCGCCCAATAAGGCATCGCAAACCGCATGTAACAGCACATCGGCATCTGAATGTCCGAGTAAACCCTTGTCGTGTGGAATTTCGATTCCGCCGATTATCAGCTTGCGTCCCGCCACCATCTGATGTACATCAAATCCTTGCCCCACTCTCATGCTGCTCACTCCTAATCTATTTTTTAAATAAATTTGCTTCGCTCGTCCTGTGCCTATCCTTGCAATAAAACTGCGGGGAATACAAGTTAAAAGGTCGATTATTATTCATCGACAACCCAATTTTTCTTCAAGTAGTTTTTCTACAGCGTCAACGTAAAGTTAAGGGACGCCGCGCTTCTGCGGTGTCCCACTTGGACGAGAGGTTAGAGGTTCTGCGTAAGACTCAACGTATGTATCGATGAGTTTACGGATCATGCGCTGATACTGCGTGTGATGTTTAGAAGCTTCTGACTTAAAAAAATCCACACTCTTTTTACTCAGAGCAAGAGTAACTTTTACCCCTTCTTCTCGGAACGCAAGCTCCTCGGGTGGGGGGAGAAAATCCATAATAACTTTGGCCTCAATAGGCTCCTTGGTATATTTAATTTTGGTTTTCATAAATTGTTTTACCTTTCCGCCAGTAGCCAGCTCCAAAAATTCGAATCACACCACTGCGATAGGTAAAGCGTACAGTGAGTATACCTCCGTCAACCTCACCAAAACAAAAGAAACGCTTCTCAGTTTTGCTGTGTGCAAGGTCTTTCGGCAACAACACGTTTAGGGTCAGCGAAGGCATACTGTGCCAAGGAAAACGGCACACCGTGCTTTTTCTGGTTTTCTTCATCCTTATCTGAATCCCATTCAAAACGGGTCTTGTTCATGGAAACAGACTATCACATATCAGGAAATTTTGCCATACAAATATATGGCAAATTATATGGATAATTCTGCAAAAAATCCCGAAATATGTCGCGTCCCACATCCCACAAGGGGACAATGAGGGGACAATGTCAAGCTCTCAAAGCGAAGTGCTACACGGGGGTTTCTTCTTCAGTGACGCTGTCCGAATCTAATGTGGTTGTAGGTGATGTGCTAATAGCCAGTATTGCGCCCCTGAATTTCCAGCAGCTTGTCATCGCTGATCAGCGACCAAATCAGACGCGCTACCGATTCTGGTGCAATCACAGTATGCTGGTTATTATGCATAGCAAGCCCTTCTCTTAGTTGCTTGCGCACTTCGGGATTTCCGGTCAGGTCAAAGATGA
>JAKFXW010000001.1 GCA_021731185.1 Gallionellaceae bacterium | reverse complement strand
AAGCGCTTGTACTTGCCGCACAGACACTCATAATCTTTAATCGGGCCGAAAACTTTAGCGCAGAACAAGCCATCACGTTCCGGCTTGAAGGTGCGGTAATTAATGGTCTCTGGTTTTTTAACTTCGCCATACGACCACGAACGAATTTTCTCGGGCGAGGCCAAGCCAATTTGAATTGAATCAAATTCTTCTTTTTGTGTAACTTGTTTGAATAAGTCCAGCAATGCTTTCATGTGTAGCTCCTTATATTCAGAGGACAGAAGAGGACAGAAGAAACAAACTTTATACGGGTAAGCGTTCAAGCAGAGTTACCTCTGCTATCAGTTAACTTCTGCCACCAGTTAACTTTTGTCAGTGTCGTACCAAATCAATATCCAAACTCAGCGAACGAATTTCCTTGGTCAAGACATTAAACGACTCAGGCATACCAGCTTCAATTTTGTGATCGCCTTTAACAATGTTTTCATATACCTTAGTGCGTCCAGCTACGTCATCCGATTTAACTGTCAACATTTCCTGCAGGGTATATGCCGCGCCGTATGCTTCTAACGCCCACACTTCCATCTCACCAAAACGCTGACCACCAAACTGCGCTTTACCACCCAATGGCTGCTGGGTCACCAGACTGTAGGGACCAGTGGAACGCGCATGCATCTTGTCATCCACCAGGTGATGCAGCTTGAGTACGTGCATATAGCCAATGGTTACCGGGCGATCAAATGCATTACCAGTATGACCGTCGTGCAAAGTAATTTGCCCGGAACGCGGCAGATCAGCCAGCTCCAGCATATCCTTGATTTCATCTTCATGCGCACCGTCAAACACAGGCGTGGCGAATGGCACACCACCGCGCAGATTGCGACACAACTCAATTACCTCATCGTCGGTGAAGGCAGCGAGTTCTGCGGCCTGCTCATTTTTGTAAATCTTGCCGAGGAAGGTGCGAACCTTTTCAATCTTGGTGTTAGCTTCCAGCATCTTGGTAATTTTATGTCCCAAACCTTTAGCCGCCCAGCCCAGGTGCGTCTCCAGAATTTGTCCGACGTTCATGCGTGACGGCACGCCCAGCGGATTCAGCACTATATCCACGGGTGTGCCATCCGCCATGTAGGGCATATCTTCTACTGGCACGATACGCGACACCACACCTTTGTTGCCGTGCCTTCCCGCCATCTTGTCCCCGGGCTGTAGACGGCGCTTAACGGCCACATACACTTTCACCATTTTTTGTACGCCCGTTTGCAACTCGTCACCTTGCGTTAATTTGCGTTTTTTCATTTCAAAAGCTGCGTCAAACTCTTTACGCTTTTGCGCCAGGCCATCCTTGACCTGCTCCAATTGCAGAGCAGCATCTTCATTGGACAGACGAATATCGAACCAATGATGATGTTCAATGCTGGATAGATAATCCTTGGTCAGTTTGCTACCTTTGGCCAGTTTCTTGGCGCCGCCGTTAGCTACTTTTCCCAGCAGGAATTTACCCAAACGGGAAAATACGTCCTCTTCCACGATACGCATTTGATCGGACAAATCCTTCTTGTAGCGCTTCAATTCGTCGTCAATAATTTGTTGCGCGCGTGCATCGCGCTGCAAACCTTCGCGCGTGAAAACTTGTACGTCGATAACCGTTCCAGATATTCCAGCAGACACTCGAAGGCTGGTATCCTTTACATCCGAAGCCTTCTCACCAAAAATGGCGCGCAAGAGTTTTTCTTCCGGCGTGAGTTGCGTTTCGCCCTTGGGCGTAACCTTGCCCACCAGCACATCGCCCACGCTGACATCTGCCCCGATATGCACAATGCCGCACTCATCCAAGCGCGCCATTTGTCCTTCTGACAAATTGGGAATGTCGCGGGTAATTTCTTCCGGACCTAACTTGGTATCACGGGCAACTACGGTTAACTCTTCGATATGTATAGAGGTGAAGCGATCTTCCGCCACCACGCGCTCAGAAATCAAAATCGAGTCTTCGTAGTTGTAACCATTCCACGGCATAAATGCCACGAGCATGTTTTGCCCCAGTGCCAGCTCGCCCATATCGGTGGATGCGCCGTCGGCAATCACGTCGCCACTTGCAATCAAGTCACCGATACGCACCAACGGTCGCTGGTTAATGTTGGTGTTCTGATTGGAGCGGGTATACTTAGTCAGGTTGTAAATATCCACACCGACTTCGCCTGCCGTTGTCTCATGGTCATTTACGCGCACTACAATACGTCCCGCATCGACGTAATCAACTCGTCCGCCACGCCAAGCCTGTACTGCCGTGCCAGAGTCAACCGCCACAGTGCGCTCAATGCCGGTACCGACCAAAGCTTTTTCTGCACGCAGGCAAGGTACAGCTTGACGCTGCATGTTGGCTCCCATCAAGGCTCGGTTAGCATCATCGTGTTCAAGGAACGGAATTAACGCAGCAGCAACCGATACCACCTGTGCGGGCGCTACGTCCATGTATTCAATATTCTCTGGTGCTGCCAGCACGAATTCATTATGTTGGCGTGAAGAAATGACATCGTTGACAAACTTGCCTTTGTTATCCAACTCGGCATTCGCTTGTGCGATGGTAAATTTCCCCTCTTCAATAGCCGACAAATACTCGACCGTATCGGTCATGCGTGATTTGGTCACCTTGCTGTAAGGAGTCTCGATAAAGCCATAGGGATTGATGCGTGAATACAAAGCCAGCGAGTTAATAAGGCCAATGTTCGGACCTTCCGGAGTTTCAATCGGGCACAAGCGTCCATAATGCGTCGGATGTACATCTCGCACTTCAAAACCGGCACGCTCGCGCGTTAAACCGCCGGGGCCCAGCGCAGAAATACGCCGCTTGTGCGTAACTTCGGACAAGGGATTGGTCTGATCCATAAACTGCGACAGCTGACTGGAGCCAAAAAATTCTTTCACTGCCGCTGAAATAGGCTTAGCGTTAATCAAATCATGCGGCATTAAATTATCAGTTTCAGCCTGACCTAAACGTTCTTTGACTGCGCGCTCAACCCGCGCCAGACCAGCGCGGAATTGATTTTCAGCCAGCTCACCCACGGCACGCACGCGACGATTACCCAGATGGTCAATGTCATCTATCTCGCCGCGCCCGTTGCGTAATTCAACCAATATTTTAATCACTGCCACGATGTCTTCATTAGACAGCGTCATTGCACCTGTCAATGAATCTACGCCGATGCGACGATTAAATTTCATGCGGCCCACTGCCGATAAATTGTAGCGCTCTTCAGAAAAGAATAGTCCATTAAACAGGTTCTCTACTGCATCTTCCGTCGGCGGCTCACCGGGACGTATCATGCGATAAATCGCCACACGCGCAGTCCATTGATCAGTCGTTTCGTCGACACGTAGCGATTGCGAAATGAAATTTCCCTGATCTAAATCATTGGTATACAGCGTATGAATTTTCTTCTCGCCTGCAGCATATAATTTGGCAAGCAAGGCTTCTGTGATTTCATCATTGGCATTGGCAATAATCTCGCCACTTTCTTTGTCCACCACGTTGTGCGCCAACACACGCTCCAGCAGAAAATCTTCGCCTACGGTGAGCTTGTCAATTCCCGCATCATGCATTTCACGGATGTGCCGCACAGTAATACGTTTACCGGCAACTACAATCACGTTGCCATTTTTATCTGCGATGTCAAAACGCGCCATCTCGCCGCGCAGACGCTCTGGCACGACTTCAAACTGTATGCCTTTTTTACTGAAGTGGAAGGTGTCAAACTCAAAAAATGTCGCCAGAATCTGCTCTGGCGTATAGCCGAATGATTTCAACAGAATCGTAACTGGCATTTTGCGCCGACGATCTACACGGAAATAAACAATATCTTTGGCATCAAATTCAAAATCCAGCCAGGAGCCGCGATAAGGAATGATGCGTGCTGAAAATAATAACTTGCCTGAGCTGTGAGTTTTGCCACGGTCATGTTCAAAAAACACGCCCGGCGAACGATGCAACTGCGACACAATGACCCGCTCCGTGCCGTTAATCACAAACGAGCCAGTATGCGTCATGAGTGGAATCTCGCCCATATACACTTCCTGCTCTTTCACTTCCTTCACCACGGTGGGCTTGGATGCCTCCTTGTCGAACAAAGTCAAACGCACGCGCGCACGCAAGGCTGAAGCGTAAGTCAGGCCACGCTGTCGGCATTCTTTTACATCGAAGGGAGGAATGCCCAGGTTATAGCTGACAAAATCCAAACGAGCGTATTTTTTATGGCTCTCAATTGGAAAAATTGAAACGAACGCAGCCTGCAAACCGCTAGTACTTCGTTGGTCAGGAGCCACCCCTGCCTGCAGGAAATCGCTATATGATTCCAGCTGCGAAGACAGCAAGAAAGGTATCGGTAAAGCACCAACACGCTTCGCAAAGCTTTTACGAATACGTTTTTTTTCAGTAAAAGAATAACTCATGATATCTCCATGACCGAGGGAAAAGAGCACTAACACCAAGCGCAGATGAGTTGCGACATGGGGTTGCGAAGTTTGGTACAAACACCAACCGCAATTTCTGCGTCTGGTTATTTAAATTTCTAATGTTGCTTCTAAAATTCTGTTTATTTTCAAATCAGCTTGAAACTTTTTTTGGCAAACACAAAAAGGCTGGCGGTCAACCGTCAGCCTTTTTGCATACTCAAAGATTACTTAATTTCAGCAGTTGCGCCCGCTTCAACCAGCTGCTTAACAATGCTGTCAGCATCGGCTTTATTTGCACCCTCTTTAACACTCTTAGGCGCACCATCAACCAGATCCTTAGCTTCTTTTAAGCCCAGACCCGTGATCGCACGAACAACTTTAATCACGCCCACCTTGCTGGCTCCAGCACTGGTCAATATAACGGTGAATTCAGTTTGCTCGGCAGCAGCGGCAGCAGCTCCACCACCTGCGGCAGGTGCAGCAACCGCTACAGCGGCGGCGGATACGCCAAATTTCTCTTCCATATCTTTGATCAGTGAGGACAACTCCAACACAGTCAATTGTGCAATTGCATCTAGTATTTCAACTTTATTAACAGCCATTTTGAATCTCCTAAAATTTTATATAGATAATGTTTGAATATATTAAACCGTAGCTGATTCGGCTTCTTTCTTGTCGCGCAAGGCAGCAAGAGTACGCACAAATTGGCTGGTTGCAGCATTCATGGTTGCCATCAAACGTGCGATCAGTTCGTTACGGCTTGGAATAGAAGCTAATGCAACCACCTCTTCCGCCGACATCACTGCGCCCGCCATCGCACCCGCCTTAATGACCAGCTTGTCGTTGGTCTTGGCAAATTCGCGCACCACTTTCGCCGCCGCAATGGGATCCGCGCTGATGGTGTACATCAACGGACCCGCCATTTTTTCTGCCAATGCCGCAAACGGCGTACCTTGCACAGCACGACGCGCCAACGTATTTTTCAATACATGACAATACACACCGGACTGCCGCGCTTGACTGCGCAGCTTGGTAATATCGCTCACTTTGATGCCACGATACTCTGACAAAACAATAGTTTGAGCCTGCGCCACTTGTGCACTGATTTCAGCAACTACCGCTTGTTTTTGTTGCAGATTAAGAGCCAATGTAATCCCCTCTAGTACTGGAATATGAAGCCACGCCCCTATATTCCTAATGTCAATAACCATGTCCTTGGGCAATATTCCACCTTGCTTGCGGGCACACCATCTACGTGGGGCACAAGATTAAAATTGAAACAACAATGTGTTGCCTAACTTCACCCTGCAATTTAAGTCGCTATTGAAGTTATACCGGGTTTGCGCCCTTTTCAACTTTGACCCCTACGGTCTTTGATAATCCACCAACGTTGCTGGTGGCATACAAAGCCTTCGTTTGCCGCCACAATGTGACGGCCAAATATTTAATTATGCAGCCAAGATTATGCAGCTAGACTAGCCTGTTCAATGCGGATGCCAGTACCCATGGTGCTGGAAATAGATACTTTTTTCAGGTAAATGCCTTTGGCTGTGGCAGGTCTAGCTTTATTCAAAGCCTCTACCAGCGCCAGCATGTTTTCTTTCAATGCTTCAGGCGCAAAAGATGCGCGACCGATCGTGCATTGCACAATTCCATTTTTGTCTGTGCGATATTGCACCTGACCTGCCTTGGCATTACGCACTGCGCCCGCCACATCGGCTGAAACCGTACCCACTTTAGGGTTAGGCATCAAACCGCGAGGGCCTAAAATCTGACCCAGCTGTCCGACAATACGCATCGCGTCTGGCGAGGCAATCACCACGTCAAAATCCATGTTGCCGGCTTTAATGCTTTCGGCCAGGTCTTCAAAGCCGACCACATCTGCACCCGCCGCCTTAGCCTCAGCAGCCTTTGCCCCCTGCGCAAAAACAGCTACGCGCACTACTTTTCCGGTGCCTTTTGGTAGCACCACTGCGCCACGAACCAGCTGATCGGATTTACGTGCATCTATGCCCAAATTAATTGCAATGTCGATAGACTCATCAAATTTAGCTTGGGCATTTTCTTTGACTAGATTCAAGGCCTCGTCTACCGCATAGAGCTTATTGCGATCAACCTTGGCTGCCAACGCTTTATATCGTTTAGAAATGTGTGCCATTTTATACCACCCCTTCTACAGTGATGCCCATGCTGCGAGCACTCCCCGCAATAATGCGGACTGCCGCATCCATATCGGAGGCAGTCAAGTCAGGCATTTTTGTTGTTGCAATCTCTTCGAGTTGCTTGCGTGTTAATTTACCCACCTTGTCTGTCTGCGGCGTAGCACTACCCTTGGTTATGCCAGCCGCCTTTTTAATCAAGATCGAGGCAGGCGGGGTCTTCATGATAAAAGTAAAACTCTTATCCGCAAATGCTGTGATAACGACTGGAATCGGCAGGCCGGGCTCCATACCCTGCGTTTGCGCATTAAAGGCCTTGCAGAATTCCATAATGTTCAGTCCGCGCTGACCTAGTGCCGGACCTATGGGGGGACTAGGATTTGCCTTGCCGGCAGGAACTTGCAACTTGATAAAACCGATAATCTTCTTTGCCACAATATTCTCCTCTTGAGTTCAAACGAACGCTGGCGCGCTCTCCCCGATAAATTGCCGGATGAGGTAAACCCACACGACAATCTGATTTAATAACTAAGCTTTTTCAACTTGCCCAAAATCAAGCTCTACAGGCGTGGAACGACCGAAAATCGTGACCGCTACGCGCAACTTGTTTTTGTCATAATTCACACCTTCAACCACACCATGAAAGTCTGTAAACGGACCTTCTTTAACACGCACACCTTCGCCCACCTCAAACAACACTTTTGGTCTGGGCTTCTCAACCCCAACCTGCATCTGCTGCATAATCACTTGAACTTCTTTTTCACTGATAGGCGTAGGCTTCATCGCCGAGCCCCCCAAAAATCCAGTCACCTTGGGAGTATTTTTAATCAGGTGCCAGCTTTCATCGGTCAACTCCATTTCCACCAGCACATAGCCCGGAAAAAACTTGCGTTCACTGATGTTTTTTTGTCCTGCCTTAAGCTCAACTACTTTTTCGACTGGTACAAGAATCTGTCCAAATTGGTCTTGTAATCCCGCCCTCTGAATGCGCTCTGGTAATGCCCGCTCCACATTTTTTTCAAATTGGGAATACGTATGAACAACATACCAACGCTTGGCCATTATCCACTCCGTCCCATCAAATTATTAACTGCCATCAGCAAAATTGCGTCCACTCCCCACAAAAAAAGTGCCATGATTACCGCAAATATCAATACCATGCCTGTGGTTTGTACAGTTTCTTTACGTGTGGGCCACACCACTCGCTTGGCTTCAGCTACGGATTCACGGCTAAAGCTAAAAAATGCCTTGCCCTGCAAGGTTGTCCACATGACCCCGGTAGCCATTGCAAACCCCAACAATATCGAAGCGAGCCGGATCACAGCAGCTTGCTCACTCAGCATGTAAAACCCGGCGATACCTGCTACAACCAGCAAGAACGCAATACCCAACTTAACTTTATCTGCCATGCGCATCAATCCTACTGAAATTTAACTGGCAGGCCAGGAGGGTTTCGAACCCCCAACCCTCGGTTTTGGAGACCGATACTCTACCAATTGAGCTACTGGCCTAAAACTGGCAAGAGAAAAGAGAAAAGGGAGAAGGGCAAACTCTTCTCTCTTCTCCCTTTACCCTTCTCATCCCTCTACTCAATAACCTTCGCTACCACACCCGCACCCACCGTACGGCCACCTTCACGTATCGCAAAACGCAGACCCTCCTCCATTGCCACAGGCGCAATCAGGTTGACGGTAACCGAGACGTTGTCGCCAGGCATGACCATTTCCGTGCCTGCTGGCAACTCAACCGCGCCCGTTACGTCGGTAGTACGGAAGTAGAACTGGGGACGATAGCCCTGGAAGAAGGGAGTGTGACGCCCCCCTTCTTCTTTGCTCAAGACGTAGATTTCGGCGGTGAATTTGGTGTGCGGGGTGATGCTGCCAGGCTTAGCCAGTACTTGTCCGCGCTCGACTTCTTCGCGCTTGGTGCCGCGTAGCAGTACGCCGACGTTGTCGCCCGCCTGTCCTTGATCCAGTAGTTTGCGGAACATTTCCACGCCGGTACAGGTGGTTTTAAGGGTGGGCTTTAAGCCGACAATCTCAATTTCTTCGCCAACCTTGACGATGCCGCGCTCAACACGACCCGTTACCACGGTGCCGCGCCCGGAGATGGAGAATACGTCTTCCACTGGCATCAGGAATGCGCCATCCAGCGCGCGCTTGGGCATGGGGATGTAGCTGTCGAGTGCTTCAGCCAAGCGGAAGATGGAGGGTTCGCCCATTTCGGAGCTATCGCCTTGCAGGGCTTTGAGGGCACTGCCGATGATGATGGGGGTATCGTCGCCGGGGAAGTCATATTTTGAAAGGAGTTCGCGCACTTCCATTTCGACGAGTTCGAGCAGTTCGGCATCGTCTACCATGTCGGCTTTGTTCATGTAGACGACGATGTAGGGTACGCCAACCTGGCGTGCCAATAGTATATGTTCGCGGGTCTGCGGCATAGGGCCGTCGGCTGCGGATACCACCAGGATTGCGCCGTCCATTTGCGCGGCACCCGTGATCATGTTTTTAATGTAGTCGGCGTGTCCGGGGCAGTCTACGTGGGCGTAGTGGCGGTTGGCGGTTTCGTATTCGACGTGGGCGGTGTTGATGGTGATGCCGCGCGCCTTTTCTTCCGGCGCTGCGTCAATTTGGTCATAGGCCTTGGCTTCGCCGCCAAATTTTTTAGCTAAAACGGTGGTGATCGCCGCCGTCAAGGTGGTTTTTCCATGGTCGACGTGACCGATGGTGCCGACGTTGACGTGCGGTTTGGTGCGTTCAAATTTACTCTTTGCCATGATTTTTCCTTATCAACACTGACACACTGCCCAATTAAATAACTACTATATAAATTGCACTTAATCTAATTACTTATTTATTGCTGTATTTGCGTCTTCCAAAACCCAGCTTTTCGGCACTTGCCTGCAGCTTGCTCACCCATAGCTTAATTTTATGGTGCCCAAGGCGGGAATCGGACCCGCGACCTCTCCCTTACCAAGGGAGTGCTCTGCCACTGAGCCACTTGGGCAAACTTAATCCCGAGGCAATTTAACCTGGAGCGGGTGAAGGGGATCGAACCCTCGTCGTAAGTTTGGAAAACTTCTGCTCTACCATTGAGCTACACCCGCTTTGCCAAAAACTCAACCAACCCCAAACTTTAGCACCCTAAACTATACCCAGCACACACCTTGGTGGAGGGAGAAGGATTCGAACCTTCGAAGGCAGAGCCGTCAGATTTACAGTCTGATCCCTTTAACCGCTCGGGAATCCCTCCAAACAGAACCCAGCATTATCCTTGCAAACTATACCCTTGTCAAAGGCTAAGCCTCTTCCAAGATGAAATAAGTCTGAAGGGTTGACGTATTTCCGACACAAAATGAGTCTGAGATTGATTTTCGGAGCCAGTCATTATGCAAGGCATAGTAATCAACATGGAAGAAGTGAAGCTACAGACCTTGGTGCAATTCCGTTATGACTTTATAGTGTATTTTTGCTGAAAAACAATGACATATGAGAATAACTGAGCAGAATTATGAACTGCTAAAAAATTATACCCTGCCAGACATATCAACATAAACTGTGGCGAGAATCATTAAGGCTAAAATGTGTGCACACAACACTGCTTCTCTTAAATAGACAAGCCAATTACAGTGCAGATTAATGTTCAATTATTGGCGGAGAGGGTGGGATTCGAACCCACGGTAAGCTCGCACCTACGCCTGATTTCGAGTCAGGTACATTCGACCACTCTGCCACCTCTCCTGTGGTGAAAATACTGTGTGCTGTTTTTAGGCACGCGCATTCTATAACAGTTGTGCCGCATTAAGATGCACAAAATCACATTGTCCCCTTGTGGGACGCAGCCTTGATAACCCCCAGTCCGCCCATGTAAGGGCGCAGCACTTCGGGTATCACTACACTGCCATCGGCTTGTTGATAATTTTCCAGCACCGCGACCAAGCTGCGCCCGACCGCTAATCCTGAGCCATTCAAGGTATGCAGCAATTCTGTTTTGCCTTGCGCATTGCGAAAACGCGCTTGCATGCGGCGCGCTTGGAACGCTTCAAAATTTGAGCAGGATGAAATTTCGCGATAGGTATTTTGCGCGGGTAACCACACTTCAATGTCGTAAGTGAGCGCGGCAGAGAAGCCCATATCGCCCGTGCAAAGCTTCACCACGCGATAGGGCAGATTTAATTTTTGCAAAATAATTTCAGCGTGACCCAGTAAATTTTCCAATGCTTCATAAGATTTTTCTGGCTGCACCATTTGCACCAGCTCGACTTTATCAAACTGATGCTGGCGTATCATGCCGCGCGTATCTCGACCATACGAGCCAGCCTCAGAGCGGAAGCAAGGCGTGTGTGCAACGTATTTTAATGGTAAATTTTCCAGCGACGTGATGGTATCCCGCACCATGTTGGTCACGGGTACTTCAGCAGTGGGGATTAAATAAAATTGCTGTTCGCCCGCTTCACCCATTTGCCGGGGGACACTAAATAAATCCGCCTCAAACTTCGGTAACTGCCCCGTGCCGCGCATCGACTCTGCATTGACCATATAAGGCACATAAGTTTCTATGTAACCGTGTTGCTCCGTATGCGTATCCAGCATGAACTGCGCCAGCGCACGATGCAGCCTAGCCAATGAACCTTTTAATAATGAAAAACGCGCACCACTTATTTTTGCAGCAGTTTCAAAATCCAACCCGATCGCTTCGCCTATGCTGACGTGATCTTTTATTTCAAAATCAAATTTCGGCGGCGAGCCAACACGCCTCACCTCCACATTATCTTGTTCTGATTTTCCAATAGGCACAGTTGCGTGCGGCACGTTAGGAATCACAGCAAGGAACGCCTCCATGTCCTGCAACACCTGCGGTAATTGCGCTTCAAGCTGCTTCAACTCATCGCCCAGCGCTGCTACTTCAGTCATGATTGCTGCGCTATCCTCGCCACGGGCTTTGGCTTGACCTATGAGCTTGGATGAACTATTGCGTTTGGCTTGCAATTCCTGTGTGCGCGTCTGGATGGTTTTGCGAGCAGTTTCCAGTTGCTCAAACTTTTCCGTGTCCAGCACATAACCGCGTGTCGCCAAACGCGCCGCTATTGTGGCTAACTCATTTCGTAATGTTTGTATATCTAACATCTCATCTCCGCTTCAATATAGGGCGGGCTTTGCCTATCATGTCCTGCAAAGCTTAGGCCATTATTTGTTCTTTTTTGCCGCTGCATCCAGTTCACGCAAATGCTTTAATTTCTCTGCAATTTTCGCTTCCAGCCCACGCTCGGTCGGCTGATAAAAATTCACCTCCGGCATCCCGTCAGGAAAATAATTTTCACCTGCGGCGTAGCCATCCGCCTCATCGTGCGCGTAGCGGTAATCTTTGCCGTAATCGAGTTGCTTCATCAACTTGGTCGGCGCGTTACGCAAATGCAGCGGCACTTCGCGCGATCCATCTTTTGCCACGAACGCGCGCGCGGCATTATACGCGACATAGCCCGCGTTCGACTTCGCAGCCGCCGCCATATACAGCACCGCTTGCGCCAGCGCCAACTCGCCCTCCGGCGAACCCAGCCGCTCGTAAGTTTGCGCGGCATCCATCGTTAATTGAATTGCGCGCGGATCGGCCAAACCAATATCTTCCCATGCCATACGCACAATACGCCGCGCCAGATAACGCGGGTCGACACCGCCATCCAGCATACGCACCAACCAATACAAGGCCGCGTCGGGATGAGAGCCACGTACTGATTTATGCAGTGCGGAAATCTGGTCGTAAAACGCCTCGCCACCTTTGTCGAAACGGCGTAAATTTTGTGCCAAAGTATTATCTAAAAACGCGCTGCCTATTTTATTGATACCAGCGGTTTTAGATGCAGTCTGCAATTGTTCCAGCACGTTCAACAAGCGCCGCGCATCACCATCGGCATATCCAATAATACGTTCCCGCGCATCTTCATCAAATACCAAATCCGCAAATGCAGCTTGCCGAGCGTGCTCAAATAAATCACCCAATTCTTCCACCGACAACGCGTGCAGCACATACACGGTGGCACGCGCGTGCCACCGTGTATGTGCTGC